>JAUNAG010000017.1:0-1235 GCA_030527685.1 Lachnospiraceae bacterium
AGATTCACCGCATGAGCCGTCAGGTGGAAGAAGTTTTATATCCGGCCATGGAGGATTACGCGATCGATATTGTCATCGGAAAGGGACCGACCGCACGTTCGATCCGGCTCGATCTTCCGAAATTCACTCTGGTCGGCGCCACGACGCGTCCGGGTATGCTGAGTGCTCCGCTCAGAGACCGTTTCGGTGTCATCGGACATCTGGATTATTATTCCGTTGAGGAGCTGCAGCAGATTATTGAGAGAACGGCCGAAAAACTGCATGTCGGCATTGATGCGCGCGGCGCGAGAGAACTGGCCCGCCGCTCCAGAGGAACACCGCGTCTCGCAAACCGTCTGCTGAAGAGAGTGCGCGATTTTGCCATGGTGCGCTATGACGGAGAGATCACGGATCTTGTCGCCGCTGATGCGCTCGACCTTCTGGAGGTGGATCAGTTCGGTCTTGAAAAGCTTGACCGTGATATTCTGGAGCTGATGATTCAGAAATTCGGCGGCGGACCGGTTGGACTGGATACGCTGGCATCCTCGCTCGGTGAAGATTCCGGCACGATTGAAGATGTTTACGAGCCCTATCTTCTGAAAACGGGCTTTATCACGAGAACGCCCAGAGGACGCTGCGTGACAATGGCCGCATATGAACATCTGGGATATGATGTCCCGGAGGATCTGAACGGGTAAGAAAGATTTTTCTTGATTTCTTACTGTGCGGAATTATACAATAGATAGAAACTAACAAAGCTGTGAACACAATTTACAGCATTTTATCAGTATGCCAAGGGAGATACAGACCAGATGTCTGAGAAGAATACAGTACAGGTTTTAGTCGGAGGCAAGGTGATCCGTTTATCAGGCTATGAAAGCCGCGATTATCTGGAAAATGTTGCGCATTATCTGAACTATAAGCTGGAGGAGCTTTCTACGCTCAACGGCTGGAGACGTATGACCGCAGATCAGAAGAATACACTTCTTTCACTGAATATTGCCGACGATTATTATAAAGCAAAGAAGCAGGCAGAGGATCTTGAAGAAGAACTGATCGGCAAAGACAGAGAGCTGATGAGTCTGAAGCAGGAGCTCGTAAGTCTCCAGGTTATTATGGAGAATATGAAAAAAAGCGGACAGAGAAGATAAAAGAGGGGTGATTGCCGGCAAGGTAATCACCTTTACTGCTCAATGAGATTAGATGAAGGATTTGAAGGTGCTCTGCTATGACAGAAAATATGATCATGACGAAAC
>JAUNAG010000017.1:1245-28534 GCA_030527685.1 Lachnospiraceae bacterium
TGCTGCCGGACTGCGTGCCGTGACCAATGCCGGCGCAGATGCTGTATATATCGGAGGAAGCCGCTTCGGTGCCCGCGCCTATGCAGACAATCCGGAAGAAGAGGAACTGCTGGATGCCATTGACTATGCCCATCTTCGCGGTGTGAAGGTATATATGACCGTCAATACGCTGTTGAAGGAGGCAGAGCTTTCCGAACTTTATGATTATCTGCTGCCTTATTATCAGCGAGGACTGGATGCGGTTCTTGTACAGGACTTCGGTGTTCTGAAGAAGATCTCCGAGCTGTTTCCGGATCTGCCGGTGCACGCCAGCACACAGATGACGGTGACAGGACCGGAATCAGCCGCACTTCTTAAACGTTACGGTGTGACACGTGTCGTGCCTGCAAGAGAACTTTCGTTGAAGGAACTGAAGGAAATCCGCGATGAGGGTCTGGAGGTAGAGATCTTTGTGCACGGAGCCTTATGCGTCTGCTACTCCGGTCAGTGCCTGTATTCCAGTCTGCTCGGAGGACGAAGCGGCAATCGAGGCCGCTGTGCACAGCCGTGCCGTCTTCTTTATCTGAAGGACAATGATGACTTCGACGGATCGGAATCGATTCTGAACAGAAAGGAAGCAAGACACTTCCTCAGCACGAAGGATCTGGCAGCGATTGACCAGCTTCCGGAGTTCTTTGAGACAGGTATCAGCTCCCTGAAAATCGAAGGACGCATGAAGCAGCCGGCTTATGCGGCAGGTGTCGTTTCGATTTACCGCAAGTATATTGATCTGTATGCCGCAGATCCGAAGCACTTCCGCGTTGATCCGGCAGACAGACAGCTGCTCTGGAATCTGTACAACCGCAGCGGTTTTACAGACGGATATTTCCATCGTCACAACGGTCCGGAGATGATGGCGCTGATCAAGCATGAGCTGACGCCTGCAGAGGCGGACACCCGTCACGAGGCTTACGCGGTCATGGAAGAGCGGTTTATCGGTCATCCGAGAAAAATACCTGCGGCTGCATTTGTCAAAGTGATGGCGGGAGAGAATCTCTCTGCTGTTTTTTCCGCAGACGGCTGCACCGTAACCGTAACAGGTGATCCTGTACAGAGTGCGTCGAACAGACCGCTTCTGAAGGAGCGCATTGCGGAATGCATCGGCAAGATGGGAGATACGGATTTTGAGGCGGAGACCGTTGAGGTTGAGACTGATCAGGCATCGTTTGTGCCGATCAGAGCCCTGAATGAGCTTCGCAGAGAGGGTCTTGCGAGACTTCGTGAAGCGCTTCTTGAACGCAGCCTTCGCGGAGTTCCGGAAGCTGCCGTTGTGGAAAATGCTGCTGCTGCCGAAAGCAGCCCGGCTTCTTCCGAAGCTTCTGTCAGTGTGCTGGTTTCAACAGAAGAACAGCTGGAAGCCGTTCTTTACAGCGCTGAGACCGATCTGATTTATCTGGAAGGCTCGCTGTTGCTTCGCGGGAAGAATTTCCCGGAGGATGCAGTCCGCCTGGTGGAGAAAGTCTGCGGGGACGGCAAAAAATGCGGCATTGCCATGCCGCTGATTGACCGCGGTGACAGTGCATCAAAGAAACTTACGGATGCAGTGCCGCAGCTGCTGGAGGCAGGAGCGGAGGTTCTGCTTGTCAGAAGTATTGAGACCATGGCGCGCCTGATCCGTCTCGGTTATAAGGAGAAGCTTCGCGCCGACTCCGGCATTTACACATATAATCATGACGCGCAGATCTTCCTCAGAAAACATGGTATTCTGAAGGATACTGCTCCGGTCGAGCTGAACCGCCGTGAATATTTCCGCCGGAAGAATGCGGATTCGGAACTGATTGTATACGGCAGACTGCCGCTGATGGTAACGGCGCAGTGTCTGGCAAAGAATACAACGGGCTGCTCAAAGCGTTTTGAGAAAATGACGCTGACCGACAGAATGGGTGTGAAATTCACAGTCGGATGCGACTGCATTTTCTGCTATAATATTATTTTCAACAGTCTCCCTCTTTCTCTGCTTTCTGAATACGGTACGATTCAGAGGATGGGATTCGAGGGGATCCGTCTGCAGTTTACACTTGAGAGCGGAGAGGAGACGGCAGAGGTACTTCGCTCTGTATCGGAGATGCTTTCCGGCACAACGGTTAAGCAGCGGATTCGTTCTACAAAGGGCCACTTCCTGCGCGGAGTGGAATGAGAGATCTGTTCTATGAGTGTAATTAATACGATTATCAAGTATCTTTTCATCTTTCTGATGCTTCTTTTTGCTTTCAAGGATTATACCTACCTGCTCAGAAAAGATGAAAAGAAAAAGAAAAGTATCATCGGAACGCAGATCTTTATTGTATTTCTGACGGTGATTCTGGGATATACCATCCTGATCATCTATACAAGATCTGTTTATACAGGGCTGATTCTGGCGGGGATTCTGGTGTACTTCGCGGTGACGCTGTTTCTCTGGCATCATCTGTATCCGAAGGCATCCATGCTGCTGGTCAACAATATGCTGCTGCTTCTGGGCGTCGGTTTTATTATGATTGCCCGCATCTGCATGGCACCTTATATTGACCGCGGTGAGACACTGACGCTGGCAGATCTGAAATCACTGCAGGTCGTCAAGCAGCTGATTTTTGCAGCGGGCGGCACCGTGATTGCCTTTGTGATTCCGGTTATAATCAGGAGAATGCTGCACCGGCTGCAGCGTCTGACATGGCTGTATGCCGGCTTCGGACTTGCGGCACTGCTGGGCGTTCTGGCACTGGCGCAGATCAGCGGCGGTGCAAAACTGTCCATTACAGTCGGCGGTGTCTCGATTCAGTTTTCGGAAATCGTCAAGATCACGCTTGTATTCTTCCTCGCCGCGAGACTCTCAAGAGATGTCTCGCTGAAGAGTGTGGTACAGGCAACGGTGGTGGCAGCGCTGCATGTAATTATTCTGGTTCTGTCCACAGACCTTGGTACATCACTGGTCTTTTTTGTGACTTACCTGGTGATGATCTATGTGGCGACCAGACGGCCGGTTTACCCGATTGTCGCCTTTCTGGGCGGCGTGGCTGCGGCGATCGCCTCGTATTATCTGTTCTCGCATGTCAAGATACGAGTGGATGTTTTCCGCAATCCTCTTGCGGTAGGCAATACGACAGGTTATCAGACAGTACGCGGCTTATGTGCAATCGGCTCCGGCGGCTGGCTCGGGCTCGGGCTCTGCAGGGGTCTCCCGCATACGATTCCGGTTTCATCCAAGGACTTTATCTTTGCGGCACTGTGCGAGGAGTTCGGAGCGGTCTTCTGTATCGGTCTGCTTATGGTCTGTATGAGTATGTACCTTCTGATTGTCAATATTTCCATGACAATCCGGAAGCGCTTCTATAAGCTGATAGCGATCGGTCTCGGTACGGTGTATGCTTTCCAGGTATTCCTGACAGTCGGAGGCGTGACAAACTGTATTCCGATGACAGGAATCACACTGCCGCTTGTCAGCTACGGCGGCAGTTCGGTAGTCAGTACGATTATTATGTTTGCAATTATTGAGGGCTTCTATCTGCTTCGCGAAGACGAGGAGGAGGAAGCTGTCATCGGCTATAAAAAGAGCAGCCGGTAAAGGAGAGTTTGATTGAGTAACAGCAGTCAGAAAAGATCGGGGAGATACGGAAGTGTCGGTTCGGAACTTGACCGTATTCTGGACGGTCCGTCCGAAGCCGAGCTGGAAAAACGCGGTCCGGAGCTCTTTCCGGGGCTGGAGGACAGAGGGATCGGCGCAGTCCGGGAGACAGAGGAACCGGAAGAAGAGCCGGAAGAGGCTGACTCTGATGCGCCGGGAGAAGCGGAAGAAGATGAGACACCGGAGGAACGCGCCGGACGGGGCGGACGCCCCGCTGACGATCCTGAACGCGGTGAACATGCGGAAAAGCCTGTCAGAAGACGGTCAAAAGGTCCCTACCGCTTTATTTCGGGTGCCTTTATTCTGCTTTTTGTGCTGCTGATCGGTCATCTTGTTTACTTTAATATCAATGTAAAGGATGACTACGTAAACAGCACCTATAATAAAAACAGAAGAACCAAGATTGCGAGGACGATCTCGCGAGGCTCGATTCTCTCAAGCGACGGCAAGGTGCTTGCCTATTCGGAGACGGATTCGGAGAATAACGAGACCCGGGTCTATCCGTATGCCAACGTTTTCGATCATGTTGTCGGCTATGTGACGAGCCATGATACTTCCGGAATCGAATCTTACGCGAGCGGCAGCCTGCTGACGTCGCACAGCAATATCATCGATCAGGTGATCAACGATATTCTCGGAAGAAAGAATAAGGGTGATACCGTTGTATCCACGCTGGACTCCGGTCTGCAGGAGAAGTGCTACAGCACGCTCGGTGACTATAACGGAGCCGTCATTGTTCTGGAACCCAAAACGGGTGCGATCCGCGCAATGGTATCGAAGCCGGGCTTTGATCCGAATACACTGGAGGAAAACTGGGCAGCGGTATCGGAAGATACGGCGTCTGCACGGCTCTGGAACCGTGCGACACAGGGACTGTATGCGCCGGGATCCACATTCAAGATCATCACATCCCTTGCGTATTATCGCGCGAACCGCACACTGGACAAGTTCAGCTTTAACTGTACCGGTCAGCTGCAGGTCGGCGAATATAATGCACACTGCTTTGAATATGCGGAGCACGGAGAAGAAGACTTCAGAGCAGCATTTGCAAACAGCTGCAACACGGCGTTCTCTGAGATCGGCCTTGAACTGGGAGCAGATCGTCTGACCGGTGCGGCACAGAGCCTTCTGTTTGATACATCCCTTCCCTGTGATATTCATGCAGGAAGAGCAAGATGGAATCTGGAAAGCGGAGCAAGTCAGGAAGAACTGGTCATGACCGCTTTCGGTCAGGGAAAAACACAGGTGACGCCCTATTATATGGCACTGCTTGTTTCTGCCATTGCCAATGACGGCGTGCTGATGAAGCCGTATCTGGTGGATCACGTGGAGAGTACAGCAGGTACATCGATCTCGAAGAACTCGGCCAGAGCTTACCGCACTGTTATGACAAAGGACGAAGCGGATCTGCTGACGGATCTGATGAAGGCCGTTGTGGCTCAGGGATCCGCATCGAAACTTTCCGGAAAAAGCTATCAGGCGGCCGGAAAGACAGGCTCTGCAGAATACTATAAAGGCGACGGATCAATCGGAACCAATTCCTGGTTTGTCGGATTCACCAATCCGGATGATCCGGATCTTGCAATTGTGGTGCTCGCAGAAAACGGAGGAGCCGGCAGCAGCACGGCGGTACCGATGGCGGCATCGATTCTTGATTACTATTACAGCCGATAAAAAGGAAGGGCTGATGCATGCAGACATGGTATGATCCTCTTTATACGGGGGAATCAATACAGAAAGAAGAAAAGAAGATCAGGCGCAGAATCAACCGCGGGAAACCGCAGGTGGGATATTATGTACTGACTCTTGCATCAAACGGGACGGATCTCCTGGATCTTGTACCCGTTCACTGGCTTCGCCAGAAAGAATGCAGCAGCCGTCTTCCGGCAATTGTCGGACTGGCAGGGACAAAAAAGGAGGCAGTCGATCTGGTGATCCGCATGACGGAGGACTGTATGCGGGAACGGGGCGATGCAGACCTGCGCAGCTTTCTGGAGGAACGGGAAGCACACAAAAGATAACGGAAGGAAGTGAGAGCCTTTATGACTGTACTGCTGACAGTGCTGGGCGTAATCGGCCGGATTCTGCTGGCGGTTCTTCTTCTGCTTCTCCTTCTGGTCCTTCTCGTTCTCTTCGTGCCGATACGGTATTCTGTAAACGGCAGAGGAGATTCGGACGAGCTTGCAGGAGGAGGAGAGGTAAATGTCAGCTGGCTTCTGAAGATGCTGCAGCTCAGACTCAGCATTCGGAAGGCCGGGAAGGAAGAGGATCTGCAGACGGCATTTGAACTTCGCATCTTCGGAGTGAATCCGAAAGAACGGCGGAGAAAGAAGGCCGAGGCGGAGAAACAGAAAAGAATACAGCAGAAAAAGCAGAAGCTGGAAGAAATAAGGGAGCAGAACCCGGAGCACTACGAGGAGCTGAAGGAAGAGGCGCGTATCCGGAAAGAGGAACGTGAACAGGCCCGTCTCCGCGAAGAGGAGGTGCGCCGGAAAGCGGAAGAAGAGCAAAAGGAAAGAGAAGCGGCGGAAGAAAAGCGGCGCAGGAAAGCGGCATCGCTGAAGGAACGAATGAAACGGCAGGCGCTCAGGCAGATTACATTTGCGGAGCGCGTTGTGCGGGCAGCGGCTGCTGCCGTGGCAGACTTTTTTATGGCAGGCATCCGGCTGATCATCCGTCTCAGCGGACTTCCTGTGAGGATCAGTGAATTCTGCGGAGAGGTGATGAACCGGTTTTTCAGTGCCGCAGGAAAAATCACACGCGTACTGAACCTGCTGGGAGACCCGAGAACCGGCGGCGCACTGCTGCTGGTAAAGCGAAAGCTGTTTCAGGTTCTGCGGCATGTTCTGCCCAGGGAGGCACGCGGTGAGCTGGAGTTCGGTCTGGGAGATCCTGCTCTGACAGGAGAAGCGTTTGGACTGGCCTCTGTCTTTTATCCGCGCTATGCGGGGAAGATCAGGCTGGCAGCGGATTTTGACCGCACCTTTGTGAAGGGCGACCTGACACTGAACGGCCGCATTCATCTTTACTATTTCGTGTATATACTTGTTTCTGCTCTTTTAAACAGAGACTTCAGATATATGATCCATTTATACAGAAACCGCAATAAGGAGGAGACGCAGCATGGCTGAGAATCAGGATTTCCAGAATACAGTACAGACACTTTTTGACGGAATGGAGGGCTTCCTTTCTTCGAAGACCGTTGTAGGAGAACCGATTCAGATCGGCGATACTACGGTACTTCCTTTAATGGCTGTGACCTTCGGCGTCGGAGCGGGAGCAAATCAGGGAGACCGCAAGAACCCGAATGCAGGCGGCGCAATCGGAGGCAAGATGTCTCCTTCCGCCATGCTGGTTCTTTCAAAGGGAACAACAAAGCTGGTGAGCGTGAAGAGCCAGGACGGTCTGTCACGTATTCTTGATATGGTTCCGGATGTGATGAATAAATTTTCCGGAAAAGAACATGAGGAAGAAAAGAGTGAGGAGGCGTAAGCCTCCTCGTTTTTTGTATCATGAGAAACCGGAAGAGCAGAAGTCCGCTTGCGGACTTTGGTCATCTGACTTGTATATATGATCTGCGTCGCAGGAGACTTTTTACGGGGTGCGCAGTGCGCTGCAGATAAAAATGCATAGAAAAAGAAGCTGTCCGACAAGATCAGACAGCTTCTCATTATGAATCAATATCTGGTGATCAAGCACGCTCAACTCTACCGGACTTGAGGCACTGTGCGCATACGTATGTATGCTTCGGTACACCGTTCACTTTGACTTTGACTCTTTTGATATTGGACTTCCACATTCTGTTGGATCTTCTATGAGAATGGCTCACATTATTTCCGAAGTGTGCGCCCTTACCGCAAACTGAACAAACTGCCATCGGTTAACACCTCCTTGCAACAGATTAAAGCCCACTGGGGCTCGAACATGTAACATTCTATCAGAAAGGTATAGGCAATGCAAGCATTTTTCCAAAAAACACCAAACACCTTTTCAAGAACAGACAAAACGGTTATAATACGCGTAATACCGATTTTCATCGGTTATTCTTTTTGTGCAATCAGGAGGATATACATGAAGGGACGTCTGAATTCCGAATTCGGCGAGATACTGGTCGATTCGGATGTCATCGCGACCTACACAGGCAGTGTGGCGGTCGGATGCTTCGGCATTGTCGGAATGGCTGCATACAGCATGAAGGATGGACTTGTCCATATTTTAAAGAAGGACAGCCTGAAATACGGCATTAACGTACAGATTGAGAATAACAGGATATCGCTGACCATACATTGTATTGTTGCGTACGGTGTGAGTATCCTTACGGTATCTGAGAATCTGATCGAAGCAGTTCAGTACAAAGTGGAACAGTTTACAGGACTTAAGGTCGGCAAGATCAATGTGCTCGTCGAAGGCATTCGTGTGATCGA
Source organism: Lachnospiraceae bacterium (assembly GCA_030527685.1). Taxonomy (GTDB): domain Bacteria; phylum Bacillota; class Clostridia; order Lachnospirales; family Lachnospiraceae; genus Chordicoccus. The sequence goes on from JAUNAG010000017.1 coordinate 9,310, forward strand.
CTGAGTGAGGGGGATAAACAGGTGGCGATGAATATTTTAGATGCACAGATACTTCGCAAGATGTTTCTGACAGGCGCCAGAAATCTGGAAATCAAGAAAGAATGGATCAATCAGCTGAACGTCTTTCCGGTTCCGGACGGTGATACCGGTACAAACATGACACTTACCATCATGTCTGCTGCCGGCGAGGTTGCGGCACTTGGCGAAGATGCGACAATCGATGAGCTGGCAAAGGCAATTTCCGGCGGATCTCTTCGCGGTGCGCGAGGAAATTCCGGCGTTATTCTGTCACAGCTTTTCCGCGGCTTTACAAAGACCATTATGGACCACAGTGAGCTTGACAAGCAGCTGATCGCAGCAGGCTTTGTCCGTGCCGTCGAGACTGCCTACAAGGCCGTTATGAAGCCGAAGGAAGGTACTATTCTGACAGTTGCCAAGAGCATGTCTGTCAAGGCTGAGGAGCTCGCAGAGGGCGATGAGGAACTGATCGATTTCTTCCGCCTGATTCTGCAGGAGGGCCAGGAGACACTGGAGCGCACTCCGGAGATGCTTCCGGTCTTAAAGGAAGCCGGTGTTGTGGACTCCGGCGGACAGGGCCTGATGACAATTCTGGAAGGCTGCCTCGATGCATTCGAGGGCAAGGAGCTGGATCTTGATTTTGAGCTCCCGGCAGCTGCAGCACCGGTTCAGACAGCAGGTGCACAGCAGTCAATCAGCACAGATGATATCAAGTTCGGTTACTGCACAGAGTTCATTATCAATCTGGAAAGAGAATTTACGGAAAAAGATGAAGAGGAGATGAAGGATTTCCTGACATCCTTCGGTGACAGTCTGGTTCTGGTTGCCGATGATGAGATTGTCAAAATCCATGTTCATACCAATCATCCGGGACGTGTGTTTGAGAAGGGTCTTGAATACGGCAATCTCTGCCGCATGAAGATTGACAACATGCGCATTGAGCATCAGGAGAAGCTCTTCCGTGAGAGCGAGGTCGCTGCTGCAAAGGCTGCAGAGGCTGAAAAGCAGAAGAACGAGCCACTGAAGAAGAACGGTTTTGTCTCCGTTACGATCGGTGAGGGTATGTCTGAGATCTTCAAGGGTCTCGGCGTCAACTATCTGATCGAGGGCGGACAGACCATGAATCCGAGTACGGATGACATGCTGAAAGCAATCGAAGAAGCTCATGCTGAGAATGTTTACATTCTTCCGAACAATAAGAATGTCATTCTTGCAGCAAATCAGGCAAGAGATCTTGTGGAAGACGTCAACGTCATTGTCGTCGGTTCCAAGACCATTCCGCAGGGTATCTCTGCTATGATCAGCTTCTCTGAGGATAAGACACCGGAACAGAATCTCGAGGATATGACAGAGGCACTCAACAGCGTCAAGACCTGTGAAGTGACTTATGCTGTCCGCGATACAAAGATTGACGGTGTTGAGATTCATGACGGTGATATCATGGCAATCGGCGACAAGGGCATTCTTGCAGTCGGTACCGATATCAACGAAGTTGTCATGCAGGCGCTGGACAAGCTTGTAGACGACGATTCAGAGATTATCAGCATCTATAACGGCGCAGAGTTCTCCGATGAGGATGCTGAAGCACTTGCTGACAGAATCGGCGATCGTTTTGAGGATGTCGATGTGGAAGCAAATTATGGCGGCCAGCCGATTTACTATTGTATTATTTCTGTTGAATAAATTTTGACAGAAATGCATGGGGCCCCGTATAGGAACGGGGGCTTCGGAGAGCGATGGGGCTCTTTTAATATGCATAGTTTAAGAAGCGGCGCTGCTTTTATGCAGTGCCGCTTTTTTTCTCACGAAGAGCAGGAGTGCAGCAGATGAAGCTGACCGAAATCCGCGGAATAGGACCGAAAACAGAAGAGCTGTTTGCACGCATCGGGGTATATTCGACCGATGATCTGATCCATTACTATCCGCTGTGCTATGACGAATTCAAGAGTCCGTCTCCGATCGGCGCGCTTCAGGAGGGAAACAGGGCTGCCTGCGAAGGTATTATTACGGGCAATGTCTCCCAGCGCCGCTGGAACCGCACGGTGATCGTAAGCACGGATATCGCGGATGCGACGGGACGGCTTCGTCTGACCTGGTATAATGCTCCTTTTATTGCAGGTCTTCTGAAAAAAGGATCAAGACTGATCTTCCGCGGGACAGTACGCATGAGGAAAGGCGTCCGGGTCATGGAGCACCCGGAGATTTACACACAGGAAAAGTACGCTGCACTTGAGAACACGCTGGTGCCGGTCTACGGACTGACAAAGGGTCTGACCGGAAAGACAGTGGCGAAGGCTGTTCGCGCCGCGCTGGATGCGGATAACGGAAGCGCATGCGAGTATCTCTCGTCCTCCATGCTTCACCTGCTTGGCTTCATGGATGAGACGGCAGCGATTCACACCATACATTTTCCGAAAAATGCAGCCGAATTCGAGAAGGCACGCCGCAGACTCGTCTTTGACGAGTTCTTCCTGTTTGTCCTTGCACTGCGAAAGCTCAAAGAGGAGGAGGGAGAGACAGAGAACGCATTTCCCATGAAAGCAGTGTGGGAGAGCGAGGAACTGATCGACCGTCTGCCCTATAAGCTGACGGGAGCGCAGCTGCGCACCTGGCATGAGATTGAGAAGGATCTGGCTGGTAAACGTCTGATGAATCGTCTTGTGCAGGGCGACGTCGGCTCCGGAAAAACGATTCTCACCTTTCTGGCAGCCATTCAGTGTGCTGCAAACGGCTATCAGTCCGCGCTGATGGCGCCGACAGAAGTGCTTGCAAGACAGCACTACGAAAAGCTATGTGCACTGAAGGAAGAGAACGGTCTGGATTTCCTGCGCCCGGTCTTACTGACCGGATCACTGTCGGCTCCGGTGAGACGGCAGGCACTGGCGGATATTGAGGACGGCACTGCGAACTGTGTCATCGGAACGCATGCGCTGATTCAGACATCCGTTCACTATCAGAAACTTGCACTTGTCATGACGGACGAGCAGCACCGCTTCGGTGTGCGCCAGAGGCAGACGCTGACAGAGAAGGGTGCTCCGCCTAATTCGCTTGTGCTGAGTGCGACGCCGATTCCGAGAACACTTGGCGTGATCTATTACGGAGACCTGGACATCTCTGTCATAGATGAGCTGCCGGCAAGACGACTTCCGATTAAAAATGCCGTGGTCGACGAATCCTGGCGGGAACAGGCGAAGCACTTTATTGAGCGGCAGGTGCAGGAACATCATCAGGTGTATGTGATCTGCCCGATGATTGAGCCGTCCGAAGAACTGGAGGCAGCCGATGTCATCAGCAAGACGGAGGAGATGAAGAAGGCTTTTCCGGATTTTCGCGTGGCAATGCTGCACGGTCGGATGAAACAGGATGAGAAGAATCTGGTGATGGAGAAGTTTGCTTCCGGAGAAACGGATATTCTTGTCTCAACGACCGTTATCGAAGTCGGCGTGGATGTGCCTAACGCCACGGTTATGCTGATTGAAAATGCAGAACGCTTCGGACTCGCCCAGCTGCATCAGCTTCGCGGCCGTGTCGGCAGAGGCGATGCGCAGTCATACTGCATCTTCATGGCGGGGCAGAAATCGGAAACCATAGCAGAACGGCTGGATATTCTGAAGGAATCGGACGACGGATTCGTCATTGCGGAGAAGGATTTCGAGCTTCGCGGACCGGGTGATCTGCTGGGAATCCGGCAGAGCGGTGACGCTGTGTTCCGTCTTGCGGATCTGACGCGAGACAGGGAAATCCTTCGTCTGGCGGGTGAAACAGCGGCCTCTCTTCTTACAGATGATCCGAAGCTGATCGATGATGAGCATCTTGCATTGCGGAAAGAACTGCAGCGCTATCTGCATGAAGGCAGTACGGGCATTGCACTTTGAACTTTTCAATGGTAACAATGAACGAAAAATGAACAAAAAAATCTGAAATTTCTGTTCAAAATGTCGGGAAAGTGTGTTACAATTATTTTCGAAAAACGAGGAAAAGGTTCAGAAATGAGAGGCGTCTGATGAATATCGGAATTATTGCACATAACAGTAAGCGAACACTTATTGAAGATTTCTGCATTGCCTACAAGGGCATCCTGTCCAAGCATGATATCTATGCGACCGGAACGACAGGACGCAGGATTGAAGAAGTCACATCCATGCATGTCCATAAGTTTCTGGCAGGTTCACTTGGAGGTGACAAACAGTTCACAGAGATGATCCAGCGCGGCGCAATGGATATGGTTATCTTTTTCTATAACCCGTCCATGATTGATCAGAAGGATCCGGATGTGATGACAATTGTCAGCGCATGTGATCAGAATATTATCCCCGTAGCCACCAATATTGCGACTGCCGAGATGCTGATTCTGGGACTCGGAAGAGGCGATCTTGACTGGCGTATCGGTACAAAGAGCAGTGGAGAAATATGAGAGTTATAGCAGGAACAGCAAGATCCATGCCGCTTCGCACAGTGAAGGGCATGGATGTCCGGCCGACAACAGACCGGACAAAGGAAACGTTATTCAATATTCTGCAGTTCCGGATTCCGGGCTGCAGATTTCTTGATCTTTATGCCGGTTCCGGTCAGATCGGAATTGAGGCACTGAGCCGCGGAGCGGATTTTGCGTGCTTCGTGGAAAAAGACCGGAAGACACAGAAACTGATTCAGGAGAATCTGGAATTTACAAAACTTGATTCGCGCGGCCGGTTATATAAAGGAGATACTGCTTCCGTACTTCCGCAGCTTGAACGGGAAGAGCCCTTTGATATTATCTTTATGGATCCCCCGTTTGACCATCTGCTTGAAAAAGAGACACTGACGTACCTTTCCGGGAGCCGTCTTCTCAGTGAGGGCGGAGTCGTTGTTGTGGAAGCATCGCCGCAGACCGATTTTTCGTATGTCGAGGAACTCGGTTTCCGGACGATCAGTCACAGAATTTACGGACAGAGTACACATCTGTTCCTTGAAAGAGCTTAAACAGGCAGGAAGAAAAAATGAGAAGAGCAGTTTATCCGGGCACCTTCGATCCGGCGACTTACGGCCATCTTGATATCATCGAAAGAGCGGCCAAACAGTTTGACGAGGTGGTCGTGGCGGTCTTGCGCAATTCAGCAAAAACTCCGTTGTTTTCTACTAGTGAACGTGTTAATATACTTAAGGAAGTGACGAAAAATATCCCAAATGTAGTAATTGATACGTTTGACGGACTATCTGTAGACTTTGTCAGGAAGCGCGATGCGCAGGTGATCATTCGTGGTCTCCGTGCCATGACAGACTTTGAATATGAGCTGCACATGGCGCAGACGAATAGAATTTTAGCCCCTGACATTGATACAATGTTCCTGATTACGAGTCTTGAATATGCGTATCTGAGTTCGACTACAGTCAGGGAAGTGGCAGCTTTCGGTGAGAGTGTGGATCGGTTCGTTCCGCCCTACGTAGCGTCTCTGCTGAAAGAAAAACTGCATAATGAGTATAATAAGTAAGGAGTTAAGGGAGTATGGCCAGCAGAATCGAGCAGATTATCGAAGAGATAGAAGAGTATGTTGACAGCTGTAAGTTCCAGCCGTTATCTACAACAAAGATTGTTGTTAATAAAGAAGAGCTGGAGGAGCTCTTAAGAGAGCTCAGACTGAAGACGCCGGATGAAATCAAGCGTTATCAGAAGATTATCTCCAACAAGGATGCAATTCTTGCAGATGCACAGGCAAAGGCAGACGGAATCATTGCAAATGCCGAAGCAAGAGCCAGAGAGCTGGTCAGCCAGCACGAGGTTATGCAGCAGGCTTATTCACAGGCAAATGATACCATCAATAAAGCAAATCAGCAGGCGCAGGGAATCCTCGATTCCGCAACGCAGGATGCCAACAACATCCGGTATTCTGCACTGACATACACCGATGATATGCTGGCTAACCTCGGAAACATCCTGGGAACAACCATTGATGATGCCGGATCCAGATACAATGCAATGATGCAGTCTCTGCAGGCAGCATACAGCACAGTGAAGCAGAACCGTCAGGAACTGGCGCCGCAGGCTCAGCAGCCGCAGCAGCCGGCAATGTCACAGCCGATCTACGACAATGAAGAGGTTGATGAGTCGGAGGAGTACGATGATACGGACTACGACCTCGATGCCGATGTAGACTTCAGCGATCTTGATGACGATGAGGAATGATTGATAAAAGGCGATTGGCGAAAGGGATGTTCCGTATCGGGCGTCCCTTTCTTTTTTCAAGAAGGGAGAATTAGACATCATGGATTTATTGAAGGGTCTTGAACCTGACAGAGTGTTCCATTTCTTTGAGGCAGTATCTGATATTCCGAGAAGCTCCGGCAAGACAGAAGCAGTTCGCGATTATCTGCTGCAGTTTGCAGAAGAGCGCAGCCTCGTATGCAGCGCAGATGAGGGCGGCAACGTCGTCATTAAGAAGGCTGCTTCCGAAGGCTATGAAGAGGCTCCGGCAGTGATTATGCAGTCTCATATGGATATGGTCTGTGTAAAAACAGCAGATTCCGAGCATAACTTCGATACAGATGCCCTTGAGCTGTTTGTTGAGGGAGACACCCTTTATGCAGACGGCACCTCACTCGGTGCAGATGACGGAATCGGAATGGCAATGACTCTTGCTGTTCTTGATGATGACACACTGGCACATCCGGCAATTGAGGCTGTCTTCACAAATGATGAGGAGATCGGTCTTCTCGGAGCTTCCGCATTCGATGCATCTGTTCTGCAGGGCAAGAGAATGCTGAACCTCGACAGCGAGACAGAAGGCGTTTTCACCTGCGGCTGTGCAGGCGGATCCCGTGTTGACAGCATTATTCCGGTCAACCGCATGCGCATGAAGGGTCTTCCGGTTGTAATCACAGTCTGCGGCCTTGCAGGCGGTCATTCCGGTGAAGCAATTGATACTTACCGTCCGAATGCAAACAAGCTGATCGGCCGCATCCTGTATGAGCTGACCAATGTTGCTGCTTATTCACTGGAAGGTGTTTCCGGCGGTGAAAAGGACAATGCAATCCCGGTTGAAGCAAAGGCACGCCTTGTAATTGATGAGGAGGATTATCCGATCATCATTACAACAGTGGAGAAGATCGAAAAGGAACTGAAGAAAGAGTTCCGCGGCATTGACAACGGTGTACGTGTGAAGATTGAAAAGGGCAATCCGCATAAGATGGATGTTCTTGATATGGACAGCCAGGATAAGATCATCTCTTTCCTGCTGCACACTCCGAACGGTGTCCTTCAGATGAGCGGTCAGACACCGGGACTGGTTCAGACATCCTGCAACCTCGGTATTGTCCGTACAGGTGAAAAGGAATTCGCTGCAACAACAGGAACAAGAAGCTCTGTTGCATCCGGCAGAAAGAGCGTAGAACTCGCTATCCGCGAGATTTCCGCAAGCCTCGGCGGCGGCGTTCACATCTACGGCGATTATCCGGCATGGGAGTACCGTGAGTCTTCACCGCTTCGCGATACGATGACTGCATGCTATCGCGAGCTGTTCGGTGCAGAACCGGTCGTACAGCAGATTCATGCAGGTCTGGAATGCGGACTGTTCGCTGAAAAGATCAATGGCCTCGATGCAGTTGCAATCGGACCGACGGTTACAGACATCCATACAACAGATGAGAAGCTCAGCATTTCATCTGTTCAGAGAAGCTGGGAGCTGATTAAGACAGTTCTTGCTGCACTGAAATAAAGAATGACATATAAACCGGGTCCGAATTTCTCTCTTAAGGGGGAAGTTTGGATCCGGATGTGCAATATGAAGGAAAAGTCCCGCAGTAAGGCCGTGAAAGAGTCATGACTACATGAACGGCTACTTAGGAGAAGCATTATGGAGATCCAGCTTTGGAAAGAGCTGCTTGACCCCTATGAGCAGGCTGTATCAGAACTGCTGGTCAAGTTTCGCAATCTGAAGGAAGCACATAAGAAACAGAATCTGTATTCTCCGATCGAGAGCGTGAGCGGACGCGTCAAGTCCGTATCCAGTATTCTCGAGAAAATGCAGAGAAAAGATATTGCCTTTGAGAATCTGGAGGAAGAGGTGGAGGACATCGCCGGTGTCCGTATTATCTGCCAGTTTGTCGAGGATATCGATAAAGTGGTTTCCCTGGTCCAGAACAGAACGGATATGGAAATCCGCAGTACAAAGGACTACCTCTCAAACCAGAAGAAAAGCGGCTACAGAAGCCTGCATCTGATCATCTGGTATACAGTGCAGGGCATCAACGGTCCGAAAAAGCTGCAGGTCGAGATACAGATCCGCACAATGGCAATGAATTTCTGGGCAACAACAGAGCACTCCCTGCAGTATAAATACAAGGGAAGTATTCCGGAGCATGTCCGCAGTCAGCTGACCCGGGCGTCACAGGCAATCGAGATGCTCGATAAGGAAATGTCCCAGGTGCGCTCTGAGATTATGGATGCACAGATTGACAGTCAGATGGAGATCAGCCTGGTACAGGATATTCTCAGGAATATCGAGAATCTCTACAGACAGGATAATAAGAGAGAGGTTGTGAAGATTCAGAATGAGTTCTACAGAATCTTCTCCAAGCATTCGATGGAGGAGCTGAAGCGCTTCCACAAGCAGCTTGATATTCTGGCTGAGGGGTCAAGAGCACAGTCTGTCGATTCCGTCATCAGCACGGAAGAGAAATAAGAAGGGAGTCTTTTTAATAATTTGAAACCGAAAAAAGGTGAATGGGGCTACTTTCGCACCGAGAAAAAGAGAAAACTTCTGCAGATGATCGTACTGCTCGCAATTCCGCTGATGATCTACGGAACGAGCTACTGGTACTTCGGCACGAATAAAAACATCATGACTGTCGTGTCGATGGTCGGTCTGCTTCCGGCCTGCCTCTCCGTGGTCAGCCTGATCATGTTCATGATGCGCAGCTCACTTCCGGAGGAGGAGTACAGGGAGCTGCAGGCACATGAAGGAAGTCTCACAACAGCGTATGAGCTGTATATGACGACCGAAAAGCAGAATGCACTGGTTGACTGCCTGGTTATCTGCGGAAATGACGTAGTCGGCTATGTCAGCGATCCGAAAACAGACGCTCGCTTTGCTGCAGATCATCTGAAAAAGATGCTCCGTGCAGAAGGTTACCGTGTGTCCGTACACATGCTGACAGACCGCGCACATTTTATTCAGAGAATGGATTCACTCAATGCACATGCAGAAGATCTGAGAAAAGACATCTCCTACAAGCCGCAGCCCGGATATGAGGATTACGGCAGAGAGGATATGATCAGACACACCGCATTAAGCATCTCACTTTAAGAACAGTCGCAGGATTCGAATGACGGAATTAATCGTAAAAAAAGAAGAGTCGGGACAGCGTCTTGATAAATTTCTGAAAAAGTATCTCAGGGAGGCACCTGACAGCTTTCTCTACAAGATGCTTCGCAAAAAGAATATTACCTTGAACGGAAAAAAATCGCAGGGCCGTGAAGCCCTTGCGGAGGGTGATGTCATCCGTCTTTTTCTGTCAGATGAAACCGTAGAGAAATTCCGCGGCACGGGAAGCGTTCAGCCTGCGGCCGGAACCGGCAAAGTTCCGGAACCGCAGGTTGTTTTTGAAAATGCAGCCGTTCTCTTTTACAACAAGCCGGCCGGACTGCTGGTGCAGCCGGATGCTTCCGGAGCACCGTCAATCGCACAGCAGCTGCAGGGATGGCTTCTTGCCCGAAAGGGAATCGACAGAGAGCTTCTGCGGGCACAGCGGCCCGCTCCCGTAAACCGGCTGGACCGGAATACAACGGGACTGGTCCTGTGCGGCAAAACACTGCAGGGGCTGCAGCTTCTGTCACAGGCAGTAAGAGAACGAAGCGTACAAAAAAAATATCTCGTGCTTGCAGGAAAACTTCCGGTCGGGGAAAAGATGCTGCAGGACGGCATCTACAAAGCTTTTGCGGTAAAAGACGAGAAGCATAACCGCATGCAGCTTTTTGGCAGCGAACAGGAAGGATCTGTCATGATGCTGACGGAGATCCGTACACTGGCGGAAGGCGATTCGCTGAACCTGCTGGAGATCGGACTGATTACAGGAAGAACCCATCAGATTCGTGCACATCTCCGCTATCTTGGCATGCCTGTTGCAGGAGATCCGAAGTACGGAGATCCGGAAGTGAACGAGAAGCTGAAGAAGACCTGCGGCGTACGCAGACAGCTTCTTCATGCGGCGGCCATTCTGTTCCCGGAGGACGAGGCACTCGGAGAACTTTCCGGAATGGTGCAGAAAGCACCGCTTCCGGATGATTTTCTCAAAGTTCTGCAGAAAGAGCATATTGACACAGCCGGTATAGACTGAGTAAGCATTTTACAAAAAAAGACAAATATGGCAACTTGGAATTCCAGAGGACTTCGCGGATCAACGCTGGAGGATCTGATCAATCAGACAATTGAACATTATCGGGAGCGGAACCTGGCTCTGATTCAGAAAGTGCCGACTCCGATTACGCCGATCAACATTGACCGCGCAACCAGACATATCACACTGGCATACTTTGACCAGAAAAGTACAGTGGATTATCTGGGTGTCGTACAGGGCATTCCGGTCTGCTTTGATGCAAAGGAATGCGCGGAAGATACATTTCCGCTTGCCAACCTGCACGAACATCAGGTAGAGTTTATGACAGACTTTGAAAAACAGCACGGAGTCTCCTTTCTGGTGCTGTTTTACTCAAAGAGAAATGAGTTTTATTACATGCCGTATTCCGAAATGATGGAATTCTGGCAGCGAATGAAGCTGGGAGGCCGAAAGAGCTTCCTGATCTCGGAGCTTGATCCTGCGTATTTCATGGACGTCAGAAATGACAGTTTTCTGCCGATCCTGGAAAATCTGCAGAAGGATCTGAACATGAGGGACGAAGATCCGGCATCATGAGGGACAGCTGACAGGGTTGACGCACGGAGCGTTTTGAAAAAGAGAGGCACTGAATTTGAAAAACCTGATCATTCACACACCGGAAGGATTTCGGGATATCTACGGTTCCGAAATCAAAAAGAAGAAGAAGCTGATGCGGAATCTGCACAAGGTATTCGAGGCATATTCCTACGAGGAGATTGAGACACCCGCTGTCGAATATTTTGATGTGTTCAGCAGCGAAGTCGGCACGACACCGTCCAATGAGCTTTACAAGTTCTTTGACAGAGACGGATATACACTCGTTCTCCGTCCGGACTTTACGCCGTCTGTGGCAAGAGCTGTTGCCATGCATATGCCTGCGGAAAAACTTCCGGTCAGACTGTGCTATGAAGGCAATACCTATGTGAATTCACAGGAATACCAGCTCAATCTGAAGGAACAGACACAGATGGGAGTGGAATTCATCGGAGACGGCTCAGCATCTGCCGATGCGGAAATTCTGAGACTGACCTGCGATCTTCTGAAGAAGGCAGGCCTGACGGAATTTCAGGTCAGTGTAGGAAACAACGATTTCTTCAAGGCACTTGCGCAGGATTCGGGACTTCCGGAAGAGAAGATTGAAGAGGTGCGCCGTCAGATTTCCGATAAGAATTTCTTCGGCGTCAGTGAGCTTCTTGAAGCAGAGCAGGTTTCACCGCAGATCCGTGATGCCTTTGTCAGAATGCCGCAGCTGTTCGGCGGCCGCGAGATTCTGAAAGAGGCCGCTCAGTACGCTGTCAATGACGGCGCAAAGGCTGCACTTGCCCGCCTGACGGAAATTGCGGATATGCTTTCCGAAAGCGGATGCGACCGCTATATTTCCTTTGACCTCGGTCTCTTAAGCAAATATCACTACTATACAGGTATGATTTTCTCGGCATTTACCTACGGAACAGGTGAACCGGTTGCAAAGGGCGGCCGCTATGACAACCTGCTCGGTCACTTCGGAACAGATGCACCGGCAGTCGGTGTCGGTATCGGCATTAATCCGCTGATGAATGCACTGAACCGCAAAAGCGCAAGGGAGGCGAATGAATGAGATATCTGACCGTAGCTCTTACAAAGGGCAGACTTGCCCAGAAGACACTGGAGCTCTTTTCGAAGGTCGGCATCACAGCTGACGGAGCCGATGACAAGAATACAAGAAAGCTGATTTTTACAAATGAGGAATTCGGTGTTCGCTTTTTCATGGCGAAGGGACCGGATGTCCCGACTTATGTCGCATACGGTGCCGCCGATCTCGGCATTGTCGGAAAGGATACCATCCTGGAAGAGGGACGCAAGATCTATGAGGTACTGGATCTCGGCTACGGCAAATGCAGAATGTGCATCTGCGGTCCGGAGAGCGCACGCGAGGCACTTTCTTCAGGTGATCAGATCCGCGTGGCAACGAAGTATCCGAATATTGCAAAGGACTATTTCCTGAACAGAAAGCATCAGACAGTCGAAATCATCAAGATGAACGGCTCCATCGAGCTTGCTCCGATTGTCGGTCTTTCAGAGGTTATCTGCGATATTGTCGAAACAGGTTCGACACTCCGTGAAAACGGTCTGACCGTTCTGGAAGAGGTCTGCCCGCTTTCTGCCCGCGTTGTTGTCAATCAGGTCAGCATGAAGATGGAAAATGAGAGAATTACAAAGCTCATCAACCGTCTGAAGGAGGAATTGTAAGCCCATGAGAATTGAAAAGCTGACGAGGGATTCCCTCGCTGATATGCAAAAAAAACTTCTTCGCAGAAGCACAGACAGCTATCCGGAGCAGGAAGCTGCTGTCAATGCGATCCTCAGCGATGTCAGAGCACGCGGCGATGAAGCTGTTTTTGAGTACGAGCTTCGCTTTGACCGCTGCACACTGGACGCTTCCTCCATCCGCGTGACGAAGGAAGAGATCGAGGCAGCTTATAAGGAGGTTCCGGAAGAGCTGGTCGGCATCATCCGCCGTGCCATTGAGCGCATCCGCCGCTTCCATGAGATGCAGAAGCAGAAGAGCTGGTTTGAGACAGAAGACAACGGCATGGTGCTCGGACAGCGTGTCACACCGCTCAACAGAGTCGGTGTCTATGTTCCGGGCGGCAAGGCTGCTTATCCGTCCTCTGTTCTGATGAATGTCATTCCGGCGAAGGTTGCCGGTGTCAATGAGATCATCATGTGCACACCGCCGGGAGCCGACGGACGTGTCGAGCCGACCACACTTGTCGCTGCCAATGAGGCAAGTGCCGATGCGGTCTACAAGACAGGCGGTGCACAGGCCGTTGCGGCAATGGCCTACGGAACAGAGACTATTCCGAAGGTAGACAAGATTACAGGACCGGGCAATATCTATGTGGCACTTGCCAAGCGTGCCGTTTACGGTCACGTATCGATTGACAGTGTTGCCGGCCCGTCCGAGATTACCGTACTGGCAGATGAAACTGCCGATGCGCGTTTCGTGGCAGCGGATCTCCTTTCACAGGCAGAGCATGATGAACTTGCATCTGCCATTCTTGTGACAACTTCTGCAGAGCTTGCAGAGCAGGTTTCCGGAGAGATTGACAACTTCTGCAAGGTTCTTTCCAGAGCGGAGATCATCGGAAAATCCCTGGATAATTTCGGTCATATTCTGGTTGCGGAAACCATGCAGGATGCGATCGATGCAGTAAATGAGATTGCATCCGAACATCTGGAGATTCAGACAAAGGATCCGTTCCTGACAATGACAAAGATCAGAAATGCAGGTGCAATCTTCGTAGGTCCCTGGTCTTCCGAGCCGCTCGGTGATTATTTTGCAGGACCGAACCATGTCCTTCCGACAAACGGAACCGCAAAGTTCTTCTCAGCACTTTCTGTAGATGACTTTATCAAGAAGACAAGCATCATCTACAGCTCACTGGAGGCACTGGAGGCACTTCACACAGATATCGAGGCATTTGCTTCCGCAGAGCGTCTGACAGCTCATGCCAATTCTGTAGCAGTGCGCTTCGAGAACTGAGAGAAGGTTCCGGAAAACAGAACATTTTCCAAAAGAGTGACGGAGGAATGCCGGAGATGGAGAACAGAAGCCCGCGTTGTGCGGAGATTCACAGAGTAACAGGTGAGACGGATATCTATGTCGCACTGAATCTTGACGGAACTGGAAAAGCCGATATTCATACGGGCATCGGCTTTTTTGATCATATGCTGGATGCATTTGCCAGACACGGCTTTTTTGATCTGACCGTGAAGGTGAAGGGCGATCTGGAGGTGGACGGCCACCACACAATCGAGGATACAGGCATTGTTCTGGGACAGGCCATCGCGAAGGCTCTCGGTGACAAGAAGGGGATCCGCCGCTACGGCAGCTGTGTGCTTCCGATGGATGAGACGCTGGTACTCTGCGGTCTGGATTTATGCGGACGCTCCTACTATCAGAGCAATGTCACATATACGGTAGAGAGAATCGGTGCTTTCGAGACAGAGATGTTTGATGAATTCTTCCTTGCGGTTGCCAATAACGCAATGATGAATCTGCACATCAGAAAACTGGACGGTACCAACAATCACCACATTGCCGAGGCTTCCTTCAAGGCCTTCACCAAGGCACTTGACGAGGCTGTTTCCTATGATCCGCGCATTACAGATGTGCTTTCCACCAAGGGAAGTCTGTAATATGTCAGATGCAGCATTGAGCTGTTTGTTTTCTTTTTGCGAAAGGACTACCCATGATTCATAATCTTATTCCCTGCATTTATCTGCTGAACCGCAAGGCTGTGACAGGCTTTGGCCAGAAAAACCTTTTCGGAAACGGAGACCCGGTAGAACTGGCTGCCTCTTACAGTGCTGACGGTGCCGACAGCATTCTGATTTTCGACTTTTCCAGTACGGACGCCGAGCATGACGAGGCAATTGACTGCATCCGTGAGATCTGTCTGGCTTCACAGGTTCCGGTTTATGCGGCAGGTCACATCAAGCGCGTCGAGGATGTTAAGAAACTGATCTATGCCGGCTGTGCACAGGCTGTTCTGAACGGTTCCAAGGAGGAAAATATTGCGATTCTCGAGGAGGTTTCCAAGAGATTCGGCAAGGAGAAAATCGGCGTCTGCGTTTCGGATTATGCTGAGTATGAAAAGAACAGCAGCCTGATTGAGCAGTATGCGGCTTCCATCCTGCTGCTGGATGAGGATGCAGCTGCATTTACATCAAAAACAGAACTTCCGGTGACCATTCTGACAAACGGTGTGACAGAGGAACAGCTTGCAGTTCTTCTGGAAAAGGAAGCCGTTGGAGGTGTGACAGGAAGATGCGTTTCCGATCCGGATGTAAAACTTTCTGCTATGAAGACAGCACTGAAGAAGAAGGGCATCGCAATGAATGTGATGACCAGTGCTGTTTCCTGGAGTGAGTTCAAGAAGGATGCAAACGGACTCGTTCCCTGCATTGTGCAGGATTACCGCACGGACGAAGTGCTGATGATGGCATGGATGAACGAGGAAAGCTTTGAGATGACACTTGATACGGGAAAGATGACGTACTTCTCCAGAAGCCGTCAGTCCCTGTGGGTGAAGGGAGAAACTTCCGGCCATTACCAGTATGTGAAGTCTCTTTCTGTTGACTGCGATAAGGACACCATTCTTGCCAAGGTCAGCCAGATCGGGGCAGCCTGCCACACAGGTAATCGCAGCTGCTTCTATACACCGCTTGCGAAAAAGGAATTCAATGATACGAATCCGTACCGCGTCTTTGAAAATGTCATGAACGTGATTCTGGACCGCCGTGAGCATCCGAAGGAAGGTTCCTACACCAACTATCTGTTCGACAAGGGAATCGACAAGATTCTGAAAAAGGTCGGAGAGGAGTGCACAGAGATCATTATTGCGGCCAAGAATCCGAATCCGGAAGAGATCAAGTATGAGATTTCGGATTACCTCTATCATCTGATGGTTCTGATGGCAGAGAAGGGTGTAACCTGGGAAGAAGTCACTGATGAGCTCGCAAGACGCTGATCGAAAAAGGAGAATTACTTGAATAAACTTGCATTAAGCGATGAAATCCTCGGTCAGGTAGAGAAGCCTGCCCGCTATATCGGACGGGAAGTCAATGCGGTTTATAAGGACCCGGAGAAGATCCGGGTCCGTTTTGCCATGTGCTTTCCGGACGTTTATGAGATCGGTATGTCCCATCTCGGCATCCAGATTATCTACGAACAGCTGAACAGAAAAGACGACATCTGGTGCGAGCGTGTGTATTCGCCGTGGCCGGATCTCGCCGATATTCTGAAGGAGAAAAAGATTCCGCTCTTTGCACTGGAGTCACAGGATCCGATCCGCGAGTTTGATTTCCTGGGCATCACACTGCAGTACGAGCTCTGCTATACCAATGTCCTGCAGGTTCTCGACCTTTCCGGCATTCCGATGCATGCATGTGACCGCACGGAAGAGGATCCGATTGTTGTCGGCGGCGGCCCCTGCTCCTACAATCCGGAGCCGATTGCGGATTTCTTTGATATGTTCTATATCGGAGAATCGGAGACCGTGATGACGGATCTGACGGATCTTTATGCAGAGATGAAGGAAAACGGCGCCTCCAGAAGAGAGTTCCTGAAGGCAGCGGCTCAGATCCCGGGTATCTATGTCCCGCAGTTCTATCGCCCGTCTTATCATGAGGACGGCACACTGGCCTCCTTTGAACCGGTCGAGGAAGGTGTTCCGGCAACTGTCCGCAGACAGATCTGCATGGATCTGGATAAGGCACCGTATCCGGAGCATCCGATTACGCCCTATATCCGTCCGGTACAGGACCGTGTGGTTCTGGAGATTCAGCGCGGCTGTATTCGCGGCTGCCGCTTCTGTCAGGCCGGTATTGTTTACCGTCCGCTTCGCGAGCGCTCCCCGGAAACACTGAAGCGCTATGCGGAAAGCATGCTGAAATCAACAGGCTATGAGGAGATTTCCTTAAGTTCTCTGAGTTCAAGTGATTACCGTTATCTGCAGGACCTGCTGACACACCTGATTGATACCTATCAGAAGGAGCATGTCAACATCTCACTGCCGTCACTCCGTATCGACAATTTCTCTCTCGATGTCATGAACAAGGTGCAGGATATCCGCAAGAGCTCCCTCACCTTTGCACCGGAGGCCGGTACACAGCGTCTGCGCGACGTCATCAACAAGGGACTTTCCGAAGAGGAAATCCTCGGCGGAGCCAAGCTTGCCTTCCAGGGCGGCTGGAACAAGGTCAAGCTGTATTTCATGCTGGGCCTTCCGACAGAGACCGATGACGACCGCCGCGGCATTGCGCACCTTGCGCAGAAGATCTGCGAGACCTACTTTGACGAGGTTCCGAAGGAGAAGCGAAACGGCAGTGTGGATGTCACAGTCAGTACATCCTTCCTGGTGCCGAAGCCCTTCACGCCCTTCCAGTGGGCTACTATGTCGGAGCCGTCACAGTATATTGACTATGCACACACCGTACGCGACGAAGTGCGCCAGATGCTGAACCAGAAGCGTATTCACTACAAGTGGCATGAAGCAGACGGAACAGAGCTGGAAGGCCTGCTTGCTCGCGGTGACAGAAAGGTGGCTGAGGTCATTGAGTATGCATACCGTCACGGTGCAATCTTTGATTCCTGGACAGATTATTTCCACTATGACATCTGGAAGGAAGCATATGAAGCCTGCGGCATGGATGTCGGATTCTATACAAGAAGAGAACGGCCCTTGGATGAGCTTTTCCCGTGGGATTTCATTGACGTGGCCGTATCCAAGGACTTCCTGCGCAGAGAATGGATCAAGGCAGTCGGAGAGGGCGGCATCACGGCAAACTGCCGCGCAAGATGTTCTGCCTGCGGTGCCCGCGCTGCAGGCGGCGGAGTCTGCTTCGAGAACCGTGATCTTGAAAATGCAGCCTATGTCGGCAAGCAGTCGCTGGGAGATGCCTCCACGGCACAGGAGGTGTAAGAGATGAGAGTCAGAATCAGATTCAGTAAAACAGGCCCGATCCGCTATGTCGGACACCTGGATTTCATGCGTACCTTTCAGAAGGCAGTGAAAAAGAGCGGTCTTGCCGCAGTTTACTCTGCCGGCTTCAATCCGCATATGCTGATCAGCTTTGCCGCACCGCTCGGTGTCGGCGAAGAGACAACAGGCGATTATGCAGACGTGGATTTTGCCTATCGTGATCCGGCAGAGCTGACGGAGCATGAGGCTTATCGTCTGACACACATGGAGCTGGACCAGGATACGCTTCCGAATCCGCCGTATTCTGAGGAGATGACTGCCATTCTTTCGGCAGCAATGCCGCCCGGCGTGACAGTCAACGACACAGTCCGCGTCGGTCTCACGAAGGACAGCAAGGCTATGGCACTTGTCAGAAATGCTTCCTGGGAGCTTATTCTTTCAGATGAGGCAGCAGCGCAGCTGCCTGCGGAAGAACTGCAGAACGGACTGGAAGCTTTCATGGCGCGTGAATCGATCATTGTCCGCAAGAAGACCAAAAAGTCGGAAAAGGATGTGGACATCCGTCCGCTGATCGGAAAACTTGCACTGAAAGAAGCAGAGGAAGACGGAAGCAGAAAGCTTGTCGTCTGCATTACCTGTGCGACAGGCAGCATGGAAAACCTGAAGCCGGTCGTCATCCTGCAGGCAGTATCAGAGCAGCTGGAGCTTGCGCATTCGCTTGCAGAAGGCGTTCTGATCAGAAGAACTGAGATTTATGATGAGGAGATGCGTCCGCTTTCCGCACTCGGAACCCGCATCTGAAAAAGAGTGTATATACGAATTTAAAAAGTCAGCCGTTCCGAAGTCTGTTCAGACTTTGGAGCGGCTGACTTTTTCGAATGTCTCCAGCAGAAGCTTGATCATATCCTTCATCGAGGAGGAGAGGACAACAGATTTCCGGTAGGCGGCGACAACATAATAGGACTGTGCCTCGCCCAGAGTATATACAGAGAAGGTGTCCTCTTTTGTGACAGCATAATCAGGAAGAAATCCGATGCCGACGTTTTTGTTCAGAAGCTGTCTTCTGGAAAGATTGTCTTCGATTTCGCAGAGAACAGGGGGCCGGATTCCCATCGTATCAAGAGCGGAGTCCTCCAGTGTTCTGGAGAAGGAAGGGGCCGGCGTGAGCATGAAATATTCGTCCTTCAGAGCAGAAAAATCTCTCTGATCCAGTGCCTGCTGATACTGAGCGGCGATCGGAGCAGGAACGGCAAGAACCTGAACGCCCTGGGAAAGCGGAATGTATTCCAGAACCTGATGATCCAGAGTATGTGTCAGCAATACAGCCAGATCAAGTCGCCCCATGATGAGATCGGTTTCTGCCTTCGGCGAAGTGCAGCGGATTGTGT
>JAUNAG010000131.1 GCA_030527685.1 Lachnospiraceae bacterium
CTGGATGCACCTGTCTGCAGCTGTGATGTACCTTCCTTCAGCTGCTCTACGCCGCCGCGCAGTGCCTCTGAGTTCAGGTGGCTTCCTTCTCCGTTGTCACCTGTCAGAGTCTTGCTGCCGGCTGCTGCCGTTCCGAGCTTGTCGGTTACGGTTTCTGCACTTCCGTGCAGTTTTTCTGCGCCGCTGCTGATCTGAGAAAGACCGGTATCAAGTGCGCTTGCACCTGCTGTATAGGCTGCGACGTTATCGGAGAATGAGGATGCACCGTTCTTCAGTGCCTCTTCAGTAGACCACAGTGTGTTGCCGTTCTCATCCTTCTGCTCCTCACCGCGGAGTGCATCAGCTCCTGCCTTTGCCTGATTGACGGCACCGGCAAGTGTTGCCATCTGTGTGTTCAGAGTTCCGAGAGCTGTGGAAAGATCGGTCTTGTCTTCTTCACCTTCCTCCTCATCGGATGATGCGAAGAGGGATGCAAGTGCACTGATCTGTGTGACGACTGTGCCTTCCTCACCGAAGCTGTCTTCCAGACCGCCTGCCTTGGATGCGATATCATCTGCAAGGTCACTGATGGAGGCTGCATTTGAAGCAGCTGTTGTACCGGATGCCGCATTGGCTGCTGCGGAAGCAACTGCATCGGTCAGAGCATTCTTCTCTGCAGAAGCTGCTGCGGAGGCTGCTGCTGCAACTGCACTAGCTGCTGCATCGGCAATATCACTGCCGCCTGCTGCGGAAAGCTTGTCGTTTGCATCGGAAATAGCGGAATTAACTGCAGCCTGATCACTGGAGAGATTGGATTCCAGAGTGCTTGTATCAAGGCTGACACCTGCATTACAGGTGACGGAGTAGCTGTATTCTGCATATACGCTTGCCTGAATTGCTGCCATCTGCTCTTCTGTGATGCCGACGGATTCTGCTGACGGCCAGCCGGAAACCCAGGCGCTGACGTCAACGGAGTGCTCTTCAGAAGATGTGCCGGTAACAGTAGCTGATACATCGCCTGCAGATGCGCTTAAAGTGACGGAGTCGACAGAGCCTGCATCGGAAGCGGACGGAAGCAGCTCATTGCCTGCTGCTGTACCTGCTGCGACTGCATCATCTGTACCGATGTCATCTGCGGCTGCTACACCTGCTGCCTTGCCTGCATCGGCTGCATCTGTATCGCTGTCTTCGTCAAGGGAGCCTGCGAGATCCTTGATGCTCTCTGCTGCTGTCTTAATGTCGGATGCTGTACTTCCTGCATCTGTAACGGTTCCGCTGAGTGCGGTCAGTCCGTCTGTCACAGCCGTCTTTGCTGCCTCAACATTGGACAGTTCCTGCTGGATGCCCGGAATCAGTACTTCGGAGATCTGCTTCTGCAGCTGCGGAACACCCTTGTCCTCATCTGCGAGAGCATCGATTCCCTGCAGCAGCTGCTCTGTTCCGTTTACGAATGCGGAGATGCTCCGGGAAAGAGATGCTGCACCCTTTGTCAGTGCCTCGTTGTTTTCATTCAGCTTTTCGGAGCCGGTCACTGCGGAGCTGATACCGGTCTGCAGCTGCTCAATACCGCCGACAAGACCCGGATTCTCTGCATCTTCTGCACCGTTGCCCTTTACTGCCGTATAAAGTGTGACGAGGCCGTCTGCAAGATCGTCTGCACCCTTTGTGTAGCTGTTGATGCCGTCTACAAGGCCTGTGCCTTCTGCTGTGATACTGTCATAAGCGGAGGTTAAGCCGTCGCGAAGTGTTTCACTGCCTGTCTTTGCGGAGTCGGCTCCTGTGGAGAGCTCTTTTGCTCCTGCCAGAATCTTGGATACGCCGTCTGCTGCAGAAGCAAGTCCGTTCAGAAGAGATTCGGACTTTTCATTCAGCTGAGCGGTGCCGGCAGCAAGCTTGGAAGCACCTGCGGATAATTTTTCTGTACCTTCTACCAGTTCCTTTGCACCGTCTATCAGAGCTGAATTGTTATCATTCAGGGTCTGGGCACCGGTCTGAAGCTGATCTACGCCGTCTGCTGCTGTTGCAACGCCTGCAGTGTATTTGTCAATGCCGTCCTTCAGATCGGAAGCACCGTACTTCAGATCCTCAGCGCCGTCCTTTAAGATGGATGTGCCGCTTGCAAGTGACTCTGTGCCGTCCTTCAGATCGGAAGCACCGTTCTTCAGCTTTCTCGCGCCGTCCTTCAGATCCTTGGCACCGTCCTTTAAAGTGGAAGTACCGTCTGCAAGCTTGGATGCACCATCTGCAACCTGGCCTACACCGTCTGTATAGGCTTCAACGCCTTCTGCAAGGCTTTCGACGCCGCTTGTCAGATCCGGCATTGCATCGTCTGCCTCCTGAAGTCCGTCGGAAAGCTCTGTTGCGCCATCTGCAAGCTTGTCACCTGCCTCCAGCAGTTTATCGATTGCAAGATCTACCTTGGATGTGATCTTGTCGTGCTTGTCGTCACCTTCATCTTCACCTGTCAGCAGATCGGAGAAGACCATTGTCATGGCAGTGCTCATCTCGAAGTCTTCTGCATCCAGTGTGATCTCTACGGAATCCGGAATGCTGATATCGTCCAGACGGTCACGCAGTTCTTCTACTGCCTCTGCAGCTTCTGCATCGGAGATAGAATCTTCTGCGTCATCAAGAGAATCCTCTGCACCGGAACGTACGGAAGAAAGGCTGTCCATCAGACCCGGGAAGCCGACACCGACAACGATGGTATTCTTTCCTTCGGAGAGAACAGTTCCGTTATCGACTGTTACGTTCTTTACATGCTCGCTGTCAAGCACGATGCCTGTCATGGCTGTGAACGGAACGTAGACATCGCCGCTCTTTTCTGTATTGGTGTACTGGATGCGGATCGTGATCTTTCCGCTCTTTCCTGCCAGCTCTTCCGGCTCGATTTCCTTACCGTCAAGGAAATAAGTGATATTGGCTTCTACCGGAACCTTCTTGTCTGTTGTGCCCTGGTAGAAGATATCGCTGCCGTCTGCATTCCAGACCAGCTCGCCGTTCTCGCCCTTCTCGAAGGACTCATCACCCTTGACATTGACGATGTCGGAAAGGGTGGTCTCATCTGTCAGCTTGCTGCTGCCGTCTGCGTTCTTCAGCCAGTTGCTGACTGTTACGTTCTTTGTCTTGCCCTTTGCATCTGTGAAAACGAAGACTGTCTCTTCCTTCTCAGGAGAAGCTTCGGACTCTGCAGCTGCATTTGCCTGCTTATCATCGGAAACGGCTGCTGTCTCTGTAACTGTTTCGGCTGTGGATTCTGTCTCTTCTGCTTCGGAATCTGTCTCTTCTTCTGCAGCCGGGCTTGTTTCTTCTTTACCTGATTCTGTCTTTTCCTTCTGGGTTCCGTCTGCGGAAATCAGTGTTGCCGCACCGCAGCCGCCTGCACCTGCTGCCATTGCCACACTCAGAAGTACTGCCATAATCTGTTTTCTTTTCATCTCAATCGTTCCTTTCTTTACTCCTGCACTGCTGCAGCTGTTCCTGCAGGCATCTTCTCCTTTTTCGGACGGAAACCAATACTTGTATGAATAATGACCGGATCAAACAGCATCAGAATTGCCGGAAGAACGGTAATTACAAGACCTGTACTGATCAGCGCACCGCGGGCCATTAATACGCACATCGAAGAAATCAGTGAAATGTTGGAATAGAGACCAACTCCGAAGGTTGCGGCGAAGAATGTAAATCCGCTGCAGAGGATACTGTTGATCGATGTCTTGTGTGCGATAAAAACGGCATCCTTCTTGCTCACGCCGTTTCGTCTTTCTGACTGGTAGCGGCTGGTCATCAGGATCGCATAGTCAACTGTAGATCCCAGCTGAATGGTTCCGATGACGATGGATGCGATGAACGGAAGCTCTTCTCCCATGTAGAACGGTACTGCCATGTTGATGAAGATCGCACCTTCGATCAGGATAACCAGCAGGAACGGGAGTGATGCGGACTTGAATACGAATGCAATAATGAAGAAGATAATCGCAATGGAAGTCCAGTTAACGACATTGAAGTCGTGGTTTGCAATGGATACCAGGTCCTTTGTACACGGTGCATCGCCGATCAGCATTGCCTTTGTATCGTACTGATCGATTACCCTGTTCAGTGTATCGATCTGTGCATTGACTTCTTCGCTGCCGGTCTTGTACTCACTCATGACCAGGATCAGCTTCCAGTTTTCCGAGCTCAGCTTGTGGCTGATTCTTTCCGGAAGCAGCTCACGCGGAATGCCGCCGCCCAGGAAGGCATCGAGACCGATGACGGACTTGACACCGTCGACCTGCTTCATTGCATCACACATCTCTGCTGTCTGATGTGCCTCGAGGCTCTGATCTGACAGAACCATCATGGTCGCGCTCTGGTTGAATTCATCGCGCAGCTTTTCGCTTGCCTGAATTGACTTTAAGGTTCTCGGAAGTGTGGAGTCGAGGTTGTAGTACACGCCGTAATGAGTGTAGCCGTAAATCGCCGGAATCCACATGATGCAGAATGCAATCAGAATAGCCTTGTAATGCTTCTGCACCCAGCCGGGAAGTTTCGGCAGTGAAGGCATCAGCGGCTTGTGCTTTGTCTTGTCGATTGCCTTCTCGAAGGTAAGGATCAGAGACGGAAGAATCGTGACGCAGGAGACAACGCCGATGGCAACACCCTTCATCATGACGATACCGACATCCAGACCGAAGCTGAAGGACATGAAGCACAGTGCAGCGAAACCTGCGATTGTGGTAATGGAAGATCCGATGACGGACTGCAGTGTCCGGTTAATGGCCTTCGCCATTGCACCCTTCGGATCGTCCGGAGTCTCTGCCTCCAGTTCCTTGAAGCTGTGCCACAGGAAGATGGAATAATCCATCGTGACGCCAAGCTGCAGGACAGCGGCAAGTGCTTTTGTGACGTAGGAAATCTGGCCCATGAAGATATTGGAACCGAGGTTGTACACGATTGCCATACCGATGGATGCAAGGAACAGAAGCGGTGCAAGGAAGGTATCCATGCTGAGAGC
Organism: Lachnospiraceae bacterium; assembly: GCA_030527685.1. Classification (GTDB taxonomy): domain Bacteria; phylum Bacillota; class Clostridia; order Lachnospirales; family Lachnospiraceae; genus Chordicoccus. Next base: position 4,976 of record JAUNAG010000131.1, read on the forward strand.
TGTCACGATTGTTGCAAGAAGGACTGCAAGTCCGACGTAGATCGGCTCCTCTCCTTCTGCCAGCTCCTTGGTATCCTGCAGGACGGCCGTTGTACCGGAAAGGTAGCACTGGTCATCGCAGATCGCGCGGATATTGGTGATGGCTTCCATTGTGTCATCATCAGAGGTTGTGGTATCAAAGGTGATGGCCATCAGTGTGGAATCGCCCTGCATGAAGGCTTCTTCGATCTTTTCGGGAAGAACTTCTACCGGAATGGAAAGATCCAGGAAGCTGTCATACCACAGGACATCATTGACATGCGGAACCTCGGCAATCTTTGCCTTCAGATCTGCAGCTGTCTTGTTGTCTTTTCCTTCCACAACCAGCATGGCAATAGCGCCTGTTCCGAACTCATCCTCCAGGATGTTCTGTCCGATCATTGTTTCGATCGTGCTCGGCAGGTATACCAGCATGTCGTAGTTGATTCGTGTATGCGTGTATCCCCAGAATGCCGGGATCAGAAGCAGCATCGCCACGATCAGAATCAGATGCCGTACTTTGACAACGGCTTTACCAAAGTTTTTCATGAATCCGAATCCTTGCCTCCCTTTTCAAAAGCGGTAAACTCTTTTCCTTCTTTAAGTGGTTTTTAGTATAAAAAAAGGGATTGAATCCCTAAAGGTTCAATCCCGCTTTCCTGTTCGGATTCATTAGACAAATCGGCCGATATGTCTATGAAAACAATACAAAAGACGCTATTCGATTTTGTATATAGCTTACAGTAGGCCTGTCGCTCCTCTCTCTGTCAGCGAAGCTCTTCCAGCACGTCCCACATCGAACGTCTGGCAATATATTCGTAGATGGTCGAGACCTCTTCCGCAGAAATCGTCATACCGTTCTTAATCCAGTTGATCACGACAAAGGTCATGGACTCGGCATAGTAGGCCGCCAGATAGTCCGATGTCAGCCACGGATGCTTTTCCGCCGAATGAAGCGCCTGTACCGTAAAGAGCTCCAGCAGCAGCTTTCGTATGCTGTTCCGCACAATATCCTGAAATGAATTCTGTCCTTCCAGATTCACAACATGCGTATAGAAGTCTTTCTCTTTCTGCAGGTTGCTGAAGATCAGGATCAGTGCATCCCGGTACATATGATTATTCAGAAGGATGCCGACCGGTGTCAGAATCTCCGTCTGGATAATCCATTCAAGAAGATCATACTTGTCTTTGAAATGATTGTAGAAGGTGACTCGTATAACACCTGCCCCGTCCGTGATCTGTCTGATTGTGATTTTTTCAAACGGAATTGTCAGCGCCAGTCTCTTCAGACTGTCTGCAAGGTCCTGTTCGATGTCTCTGCGTTCTTCCATCTTTCACCCCTGTTATGTTCTGCTCCGAAGCTTTTTTAATAGGGTCTCAAAATATTCCGGCAGGGGTGCGGTGAATTCCTTATAGCTCCCGTCCGCCGGGTGAACAAAACCGATTGTCATCGCATGCAGTGTCTGGCCTTCCAGACGGAACGGGCATCTCTGCGGTCCGTAGACTGCATCTCCCAGAAGAGGATGTCCGATGGAAGCCATGTGTACGCGGATCTGATGTGTTCTTCCTGTCTCCAGTTTGAATTCGCAATAGGTGTAGTTTCCGAAGCGCTCCAGTACGCGGTAGTGTGTCACAGCCGGCTTTCCGCCCTCACGGACTACTGCCATCTTTTTTCTGTCACGCTCACTCCGACCGATATTTCCCTCGATCGTTCCCTCGTCATCCGGAAGATTGCCGATGACAATGCCGCAGTAAAGTCTGTGGGCCGTGTGCGCACTGAGCTGTTCCGCGATGCATCTGTGGGCGGCATCATTTTTGCATACAATCAGGGAACCTGTCGTATCCTGATCGATTCGATGAACAATGCCGGGTC
>JAUNAG010000132.1 GCA_030527685.1 Lachnospiraceae bacterium
CTCTTGCCACTTACAAAAACAATTCTGATGACTATAACGATTTTGAAGCAGGGGAGCATTATCTGCAGCTGTCTCAGACAGAGGAAGATATGATTAACCTTGTCTGTGAAAACTTTGAAAATGTTGTGGCTGTCTACAACGGAGCTTATGCCTTCGAGCTTGGCTTTGTAGAGGAACATCCGGAAATCAAGTCACTTGTCTGGGCAGCAGGTCCGGGAAATGTCGGATTTGAGGCACTCGGAAAAATTTTAAACGGAGAGGTCAATCCGTCCGGAAAGACTAATGACACTTTTGTTTACGATATCGAAAAAGCACCGTATTACAACAATGCTGAAAAGACCGACTATGCTAACATGACAGATCTCACTGTTGACGGCATGAATGCAGGTGTTCCGACGCAGTATGCTCCTTCCTTCATGAACTATGTGGAGAACATCTACGTTGGCTATAAGTATTATGAGACCGCAGATGCAGAAGGCGTTATCAACTATGATGAAGTTGTGCAGTATCCGTTTGGCTATGGACTTTCCTATACAACATTCACACAGGACATGAGTGAGCTGAAGACGGCAGATGGCAAAATCAGCTTTGATGTCACAGTTACAAATACCGGCGATACAGCAGGTAAGGATGTCGTAGAAGTTTACTTTAACCCTCCGTATACCAATGGGGACATTGAGAAGGCAGCAGCAAATCTGCTCGATTTTGCAAAGACAGAAATGCTCGAGCCGGGCGATTCTCAGACCATCAGTTTCAGCTTTGATGAGGAAGAGCTGGCTTCCTATGACGACCGCAACGAAAAGGCCTATGTTCTGGAAGCTGGAGAATATGAGCTCTCTGTTAAATCAGATTCTCACAATATTTTAGACAGCGAGACTTACAAGGTTGATTCCACAATCGTATATAGTGGAGATAATCACCGTACATCGGACAACATCACTGCAACCAATCTGTTTGATGAAGCAAGAGGTGAAGTGACGTATCTGTCCCGTAAGGATGGTTTTGCTAATTTTGATGCAGCTACAGCAGCACCTGCAAATCTTGATATGCCGCAGGAATATATTGACGGATATCACTTAAATGCAAACTACGATCCGATGGCATATGTCAATGCAGACGATGAAATGCCGGTTACCGGAAAGAAGGGTAAGCTTAAGATCACTGATGTCCGGGGAAAGGACTATGATGATTCCATCTGGGAGGATCTGCTGGATCAGCTGACCGTGGATGAAATGACACAGATGATAGCGCTTGCCGGTTATCAGACAGGAGCAATCAAGTCCATCGGCAAGGTTCAGAACGTTGACTGCGATGGCCCTGCAGCTATTAACAATAACTTTACCGGTGCGGGATCCATTGGCTTCCCGATTGAAGTTGTTATTGCCTGCACATGGAGCAAGGATCTTGCAACAGCCTGGGGCGACGCTATGGCACAGATGTCTAAGGAGATTGGAGCAACAGGATGGTATGCACCGGGAATGAACACACACAGATCCGCATTTACTGCACGCAATTACGAATACTTCTCAGAGGATGGTGTTCTTGCCGGAAGGATTGCAGCTGCAGCGATTGCAGCAGCCAACAATAAGGGTGTTTATTCAACCATGAAGCATTTCGCAATGTACGATTCCAACGGCAAGATGGTCTGCGCTTGGAGTACCGAGCAGGCAATGCGCGAAGTATATCTGAAGCCTTTCGAAATCTGTGTCAAGGAAGGCGGAGCAACTGCAGCAATGGAATCCTGGGCATTCCTTGGCAACAAGTGGGTCGGCGAACTGAGTACACTGAACAAGACACTGCTTCGCGATGAGTGGGGCTTCCGCGGCTTCGTTGTCTCTGACTTTTTCCGTAATAATGGTCATGGATTCATGAATGCAGATATGGCACTGGCAAATGGCGTGGATGCAATGCTCTCCACTTATGCCGGTGGTCCGAACCAGGTGACTGACATGACAGCCGCTTCTAATGTGAAGTATATGCGTCAGGCAACCAAGAATATTCTCTATACAACATCCAACAGCTGGACTTATGATGAGGAGCATCAGAATGCAGGCATCGAATCCTGGAAGCTGCCAATCTATGCAGTAGATGCAATCGCAGTTCTGCTGCTTTGTGCAGGAATAGTGCTGGCATTCAGAAAGTATAAGGCAGCAAGCTTATCCTGAATTTATATAGAGTGAGCGGAAGATTTGTTAATTGACAAATAAAGTATTCCAATCCGCCTGTGTATAGAAAGTAGCCGTTTATTATAAATGACTACTTTCTTTTTTGTGCAGTCGTATATAATAGAACGTATGTTTGGCAGACAGTTATCCTGTATTAATAAATCGGGAAAAGGATTAAAAGGTGGCAATTTTGCAGAACGAACAGAAAATATTTAAACTTCACAGTGAATATGCTCCGACAGGTGATCAGCCGCAGGCTATCCGTGAGCTGGTCGACGGCTTCCGGGAGGGCAACCAGGCACAGACACTTCTGGGCGTTACAGGATCGGGCAAGACATTTACCATGGCCAATGTCATCGAGCAGCTGCAGAAGCCGACACTGGTCATTGCGCACAACAAGACACTGGCGGCACAGCTGTATTCGGAATTCAAAGAACTTTTTCCGGAAAATGCAGTTGAGTACTTTGTCTCCTACTATGATTACTACCAGCCGGAGGCCTATGTCCCTTCTTCTGATACCTATATCGCAAAGGACTCTGCAGTGAACGATGAGATCGACAAGCTGCGTCTTTCCGCACTTTCATCTCTGAGTGAGAGACGTGATGTCATCATCGTTTCTTCTGTCAGCTGCATTTACGGCATCGGTGCGCCGGATGACTTCATGAATATGATGACCTCCGTGCGTCCGGGTATGGAAAAGGATCGCGATCAGCTGCTCCGTGAGCTGATTGATATGCAGTATGAACGCAATGAAATCGACTTTCACCGCGGCACCTTCCGTGTAAAGGGTGATACGGTGGAGATTATTCCTGCGGACGTCAGTGAATTCGGTATCCGCGTGGAGTTCTTCGGAGATGAGATTGACCGCGTATCGAAATTCGAACTCTTAAGCGGCAATGTCATGAATGAACTGACTTATTATCCGATCTATCCGGCTTCCTTTTACGTTGTGCCGCAGGCAAGAATGCAGGCGGCCTGCAATGCAATCGAGGCGGAGAAGGATGAGCGTGTAAAGTACTTCAAGTCCAACGAGAAGCTGATTGAGGCGCAGCGAATCGAGGAGAGAACGGACTTTGATGTGGAGATGATGAAGGAGACAGGCTTCTGCTCCGGCATCGAAAACTATTCACGCCATCTGACAGGAAGAGAAGAGGGTCAGCCTCCCTATACACTGATTGACTATTTTAATAATGATTTCCTGATTATCATCGATGAGTCCCACAAGACCATTCCGCAGATCGGCGGTATGTTCAACGGTGATAAGAGCAGAAAGTCCACTCTGGTGGACTTCGGTTTCCGTCTGCCGAGTGCGCTGGACAACCGCCCCTTAAATTTCCGTGAATTCGAGGAACGTATCGATCAGATTCTGTTTGTATCGGCTACGCCGGGAACCTATGAGGAGACGCACGAGCTTCTTCGCGCCGAGCAGGTGATCCGTCCGACGGGTCTGCTGGACCCGGAGATTTCCGTTCGTCCGGTTACGGGGCAGATCGATGATCTGATCGGTGAGATTTATACGGAAACAGAAAAGCACAACAAGGTTCTGATTACGACACTGACGAAGCGCATGGCGGAGGATCTGACTGATTATATGAAGGAGCTCGGTATCCGCGTGCGTTATCTGCATTCGGATATTGATACGCTGGAGCGCACGGAGATTATCCGGGACATGCGTCTGGATGTCTTTGATGTTCTGGTCGGTATCAATCTGCTTCGTGAAGGTCTTGATATTCCGGAGATTACCCTGGTTGCTATCCTGGATGCAGATAAGGAAGGCTTCCTGCGTTCCGAGACCTCTCTGATTCAGACAATCGGACGTGCGGCGCGAAACTCCGAGGGCCGCGTCATCATGTATGCGGATGTGATGACGGATTCCATGAAGCATGCGATTGACGAAACGAATCGAAGACGTGAGATTCAGAAGCTCTACAACGAGGCGAACGGCATCACACCGACAACAATTCAGAAGGCCGTCCGTGAACTGATTACCACTTCGAAGGAAGTTGCGAGAACGCAGAAACGTCTCGGCAAGGCTCCGGAGGATATGGACCGCGATGAGCTGCAGGATCTGATTAAGAAGGTAGAGAAGCAGATGAGAGCAGCGGCAGCGGAGCTGAATTTCGAGATGGCAGCGGAGCTGCGCGATCAGATGAAGGAGCTGAAGCTTCATCTGGAGGATGCGGAAGATACAGAGCATCGCGTGCGGAAAGCAAACAGGAGAAGGAGCCGTGGTTAACGGCATTTTTTAAAAAATCAGTTGACACAGGATATGGTCAGGTGTATATTCTGTCTTAAGGTATTAGCACTCCACAGAAAAGAGTGCTAATAACCGGAAGGGACAGAGGATCATAGAAAATGGAACTTGATGAAAGAAAGCAGACCATATTAAACGCGATCATTCAGACTTATCTGAAGACCGGTGAACCGGTCGGCTCGCGTACCATTTCCAAATATACAGATCTGAATCTCAGCTCGGCAACTATTCGAAACGAGATGTCGGATCTCGAAGAGATGGGCTATATTATCCAGCCGCATACCTCCGCGGGAAGAATCCCGACGGATCAGGCGTACCGCCTGTATGTAAACCGTCTTGTCGAAGACAAGACCGAAAAGGTAACGGCGATGAACAGCCTGATGATTGCCAAGACCAACCGGATGGAGGGAATCCTGAAGCAGGTGGTCAGAATGCTCGCCAGCAACACCAATTATACGGCGATGCTTTCGGCTCCTTCCGCCAAGGGCAGCAAGGTCAAATTCATTCAGCTCTCACGTCTGCAGCCCAGACAGCTGCTGAACGTTGTCGTCATCGAAGGCAATATTGTGAAGAATCACATCATTGACCTTGATGAGGAGATTACAGAAGAGCAGGTACTGAAGCTGAACCTTCTGCTGAACACACGGTTTAACGGTTTATCTCTTTCCGAGATTAATCTCGGGCTGATCTCTTCAGTCAAGGAGGAGGCAGGTAACTTAAGCGGCATTGTATCGCAGGTACTTGATACAATCGCGGAAGTAATCCGTGCCGAGACCGACGAAGACGACATGCAGATTTATACGAGCGGAGCGAATAACATATTCAAGTATCCTGAGTTATCCGACAGCACGAAGGCCAGTCAGCTGATTTCCACTCTTGAGGAGAAAGAAGTCCTTGCGGATTTCATCAAGAGCAGCGAAAGCAGCGAAAACGGCATTCAGGTTTATATCGGTGAGGAGAGCCCGGTCGAGTCCATGAAGGACTGCTCCGTTGTGACGGCCACCTATGAGATGGGCGGCGGCATGCAGGGGACGATCGGCATCATCGGACCGAAGCGCATGGATTATGAAAAGGTCATGGACAGCCTGAAAACAGTAAAGGCTACATTGAATGAGGTTTTCAGTCATTCGGGACCGGAATCTTCCGGAAATACAGAAAGTGAGGAGACGTAAGAGCATTGAGCACACAGGAAAATCTTTCAGAAGAGCTTGAGAGCACAGTAGAAAACGAAAGTATTGAAGCAGAAGAGGCTCTGAAGACAGAAGAAGATACTGCTGCTGAAGAACAGACTGCAGAGACCGCTTCTCCGGAAGAGCAGACAGAGGCAGCTGATGAGGCTGCTGAAGCAGAGGAAGAAAAGCCGGATCGCAGATTAAAGAAAGAGCTTGAGAAAAAAGAAGCTGAGCTCGCAGCGATGAAAGACCGCTATCTGCGCACGATGGCAGAATATGAGAATTACAGAAAGAGAACAGACAGAGAAAAATCTGATCTCTATGCTTACGCAGTGAAGGACACAATGCTGAAGATCCTTCCGGTACTCGACAATCTCCAGAGAGGTGTACAGACACTTCCGGAAGATGCGGCAGAGGATCCGATTGCGGAAGGCATGTGCAAGATCCTGAAGCAGTTCGAGACAGTTCTCGATGAAATCGGTGTGAAGCCGATGGATGCGGAGGGCAAGGATTTTGATCCCAATCTTCATCAGGCGGTCATGCATGTGGATGATCCGGAGCTCGGCAAGAATGTTGTCGCAGCCGAAATGATGAAGGGCTATACATACAAAGAAACTGTAGTCAGACATGCAATGGTTACTGTTGCTAACTGACGTTATCTGAGAGAGGAGAATCATTATGAGCAAAATTATCGGTATCGATCTTGGTACAACAAACAGCTGCGTAGCAGTTATGGAAGGTGGTCAGCCGACCGTTATCACAAACTCTGAAGGCGCAAGAACAACACCGTCTGTTGTTGCATTCAAGGACGGCGAGCGTCTCGTAGGTGTTCTGGCAAAGAACCAGGCAGTTACCAACGCAGCCAATACAATTTCCTCCATCAAGAGAAAGATGGGCACAAATGAGAAGGTTCATGCAGGCGGCAAGGATTACACACCGCAGGAAATCTCCGCTATGATCCTGATGAAGCTGAAGCAGGATGCCGAAGCTTACCTCGGCGAGTCTGTTTCCGAAGCTGTTATCACAGTTCCGGCATACTTCAACGATGCACAGCGTCAGGCAACAAAGGACGCAGGCAAGATCGCAGGTCTTGAGGTTAAGCGTATTATCAACGAGCCGACTGCAGCTGCTCTGAGCTACGGCCTTGACAATGAGCAGGAGCAGAAGATCATGGTTTATGACCTTGGCGGCGGTAC
>JAUNAG010000133.1 GCA_030527685.1 Lachnospiraceae bacterium
ATGCATTTGCATTGATTTACAGACCGGATAATCCGTATGAGGATCTCGCGCGTGCAATTACCTATATTCATGATCATGCAGAAGAGCTGCAGGTGAATCCGGAACAGTATTCTCTGTGGGGAGGATCTGCCGGAGCCAGAATGGCAGCCACTCTTGGAAATGCGGATTATCTCCGGCAGCTGACAGGCAGAAACGATATTCCGCAGGCTGCTGTTGTGATCATGCAGTATACCGGATATAACTATGTGTCTCCTGCAGATGCACCGACCTATGTCAATGTCGGAACAGCAGATGGAATTGCAAACTGGAGAACCATGAGAAGCCGATTGGAGAAACTGGATCAGCTTGGCATTCCGACAGAATTTCATTCATACGAAGGGCTGCGTCACGGATACGGTCTCGGAACAGGAACTGCAGCAGAAGGCTGGACAGAGGATGCATTTGCATTCTGGGAAAACAACAGCAGATCATAACCTGTATGCATATGGTGCATACATGAATAAAAAAGCTGCATTGTACATGTGAAAGCAGATCAGATAAAATACAGACATAAGGAAAAAGCAAAAAACAGCTGATAAAAAGCAGTGAACATAGAACTGAAGGAGGAAGGAACAATGGAATTCATCACACTTAACAACGGAGTCAGAATGCCGATGGCAGGTATCGGAACATTTCTTTTAACACCGGATGATGCAGAGAAGTCTGTGCTCAGCGCTCTGGCAGACGGATACAGATTAATTGATACAGCCAATGCCTATGTGAATGAGAAGGCAGTGGGAAGAGCAGTCAGAAAGTCAGGAGTTGCAAGAGAAGAGATCTTTGTGGAGACAAAGCTCTGGCCGGCATTCTATGAGCAGGAAGATGCAGTGGAAAAGACACTGGAGCGTCTGGGTACAGATTATATCGATCTGCTGCTTCTTCATCAGCCGGCAGGCAACTATATTGCCGGATATAAGCTTATGGAGAAGGCTTACAAGGAAGGCAAGGTAAAGGCAATCGGTATCTCCAACTTTACTGTGGAGCAGATTGAGGAGATTCTGGCTGTCTGTGAGGTGAAGCCGACTGTGATGCAGTGCGAGGTTCATCCGTACGGACAGCAGGCAGAGCTGAAGAAATTCCTGGAGCAGCATGAGATTGCAATTCAGGCATGGTATCCGCTCGGACACGGAGATAAGGCTTTATTACAGGAACAGGTATTTACGGAGCTTGCAGAAAAATACAATAAGTCCAATGCGCAGATTATCCTGAAATGGCATGTACAGGAAGGCAATATCGTTATTCCGGGATCAAAGAATCCGAACCATATCAGAGCCAACTTCGATCTCTTTGATTTTGAACTGACAGAGGAGGAAGTAAAGAGAATTGAAGCGCTGAATCAGGAAAAGTATTACTATGAAGCAACCGCAGAGGCACTTGCAGGTTATGCGGCATATGCGCCGGATGTAGACGGACAGAAATAAAGAATCGATGTAGCAGGTGGAAGAGAACTTCCGCCTGCTTTTGTTTTGGGTGAATTTTGCAGTATGCATTTATGACATACAGGGATGCCTGATCGGCATTGTACTTATTTCGCCGGGGGTTATAAACTATTATCAGAAACAGGGAAGAACATATTAGCGATGGAGAACTGGCGATGAATAAGAAGGATATTTCGCTGAATAACGGAAATACGATGCCGCTGCAGGGATTTGGAACACTCCAGATCAAGGATGCAGTCGTATGTGAGAAATGCATCTATGAGGCCATTAAAGCTGGCGTGCGGATGTTTGATACAGCCCCTGCATATTTCAATGAAGAGGCGGTCGGCAAAGGAATTGCCAGAGCAATAGCTGACGGACTGGTGACAAGAGAAGAGCTGTTTATCGTCACCAAGCTCTGGATCCAGGATACGCCGAAAGAACTGGTTCGGACTGCTGTTGAGGAATCTATGAAAAGACTGCAGGTGGGATATCTCGATCTTTATCTGATCCATCAGCCGTACGGAAAGTATCTGGAGAGCTGGCCGGTGCTGGAACAGCTGGTAAGAGAAGGAATTCTCCGGAACATCGGTGTCTGTAATTTTTCTGAGGAAAAACTGAAGGAATTACAGGAGATTGCATCAATTCAGCCTGCAGTCAACCAGATTGAGATTCATCCGTATTTCCTGCATAGAGAGCTGAGAGCGTATATGGCTGAGCAGGGAATTGTCCCGATGGCATGGGGACCGCTGAGCGAGGGAATGAGAGATATCTTCCATACAGCGGCGTTTGTTGAAATCGGAGAGCGATACGGAAAATCAGTTGCACAGGTACTGCTCCGGTGGCATCTGCAGAGAAAAGTTGCGGCTATTCCGAAATCGGTTCATGAGGAATATATCAGAGAGAACCTTGCAATCGATGATTTTGAGCTGACAGAGGAAGAGATGCAGACGATCGAAAGTTATGATCTTGGATACAGCGAGATTATTGACCATAGTAACCCGCTCACAGAGAAGTGGCTGACAGAGTGGAAGATACACGATTGATATCGGAAAGCCGGAGCGAATCGGCTGCAGCCGGAAGTAAGGATCGAATCTATGAATAAAAAAGCCATGATCAGAATGCTGATTGATATAGCCATGACAGTCGTGCTGTTCTTCTCCATGTCCTTTCAGTTTATGGAACAGATGAATCATGAGATCTTCGGAGCAATTCTGCTGACTCTGTTTATCCTGCATCACATCATGAACTGGAGATGGTATGTGAATCTCGGAAAAGGCAAATATACCGGAACAAGGATTTTGACAACGGTCATTGATTTCATCATCCTGATCGATATGTTCGCACTGATGTTTTCGGGAATGAGAATGTCCGGCTACGTGTTCAAATGGATGCATCTGCAGTACAGCATGGAGCTTGCCAGAACAATCCATATGACGGCCAGCCACGGAGGTTTTCTTCTTCTTGGAATTCATATCGGACTTCATTACGGCATGATTCGCGGGATGTTCCGGAAGATGTTTAAAATCAAAGGCAGGAATCTTTATCGAACCTGGATTTTAAGAGGAATCGGCGGTGCTGTCTGCGCCTATGGCGCCTATGCGCTGATGAAGAGGCAGTTCTTCGACTATATCTTCGGACAGCTTCACTTTTTGGTGTTTGATTACAGCGAGCCGGCCGTCTTCTTTGAACTGGATCTTGCCGCCATTATGATCCTGATGATCGCAGCCGGCTACTGGCTGCAGAGATTGGTAATATATATAGGAAAACTGGACTGAAGAGAGGAAAGGAAAAAAATAATGAATGCATTTACATATTCATATCCGGTAAAACAGTATTTTGGAGAAAATGCAGCCGCCAATTATCTTCCTGCTGAACTGGAAAAAGCCGGCAGGGTCGTGATGCTGGCATACGGAGGAGGCTCCGTTAAGAAGACAGGTATTTATGATCAGATGATCTCGATTCTGAAAGCAGCGGGCAAGGAAATCGTGGAGTTTTCCGGTATCATGTCCAATCCGACTTACAGAAAGGTGCAGGAGGGAGCTGCGCTTGCAAAGGAGAAGAAGGTTGATTTTATCCTTGCTGTAGGCGGAGGCTCTGTATCGGACTGCTGCAAGATTGTTGCCACACAGGCGCGATATGAGCAGGACATCTGGGAGATGGAGTATACCGACCATAAGATTCCCACAGAGCATATCCCGATGGGCGTTGTCGTGACGGCATCCGGTACGGGCTCCGAGCAGAATAACGGAGCAGTCATTACACATGAAGAGAAGAAATTAAAGGCAGCTCTCTGGGGCGCCTATGCCGATTTTGCGATTCTGGATCCGGCATATACGCTGACAGTCCCGATGAAGCAGGTGATTTCAGGTGCATTTGACACGCTGAGCCATGCGATGGAAACATACTTCGGCAGACCGGGTGAGGTCACAGTCTCTGATGAAATCAGCGAAGCTGTGATGCGCAATGTGATTCGGAATATTCGTGAGGTTATTACAGATCCTGAATCCCTGCAGGCAAGAAGTGAACTCATGTGGTCGTCAGCAATGGCTGAGAACGGCATCCTGAAGCTCGGAAAGGTGACAGATTTCCAGGGTCATATGATTGAGCATCAGGTTGGTGCATACACAGACTGTAATCATGGTCAGGGCCTTGCAGTTATTCATCCGGCGCTGTATCGCTTTATTTATCAGTCGGATGTGAAGAAGTTCGCCCGCTTTGCGGAAGAAGTGTGGAAGGTGGAGTCCGCCGGTAAAACGGAAGAGGAGACAGCGCTTGCGGGAATTCAGGCACTTGCAGACTTTATCAGGGAGATCGGCCTGCCGACTGCATTTGCAGAGATGGGGATCGAACTGGATGAGGAAACGAGAAAAAAGATTGCAGAATCGACAGTTGTTACAGGAGGCTGCTGCAGAAAACTGACGGCAGCGGATATTGAGAAGATTCTGGAAGAGTGCAGATAAGGGAAAGCCGGTGTGGAGATGAATTCACACCGGCTTTTTCTTTATCTGCTTTGTATGCGTCAAAGGTATACTGTGATAAGGAAGCGGCATTGTACTTCGGGAAGAAAACAGAATAAAATACAATCATCGAAGGAAACAAAGTATACATGAAAGTTATAAAAGGAGATTTGTATTATGACTAAGAAGAGAATTCTTTCTATGATATTAGGTACAGCAATGACGATAGGAATGCTTGCAGGATGCGGAGCGGCCGGCAGTACATCAGATACAAACGGAACAGCTGCAGAGAGTGCCAGGGAATCGGTGCAGGAATCAACTGTGACATCCGATAGCGCAGCTGAAGCTGACGGAGCAGTCTCTGAGACTGAAGATACTGCACAGGAAACAGAAGCGTCTGAGTCGGGTGCGGCGGAATCAGAGCAGAGCAGCGAGCCGACAGAGGGCGGCAAGACGCTGGTTGTCTATTATTCCGCACAGGGACATACGGTTAATTTCGCCAATGCAATTGCAGAAGAGCTGAATGCGGATCTGTTTGAACTGACACCGGTGGAGGAGTACACGGAGGATGATCTGAACTGGCGTGACGGAAACAGCCGTGTATCAAGAGAACACGATGATGAGAGCTTAAGAGATATTGCACTGGTGTCAACAGAGGTGGAGAACTGGGACTCCTATGATACGGTATATATCGGCTATCCGATCTGGTGGGGCATTGCCGCATGGCCGGTAGACAATTTCGTAAAGAATAACGATTTTACAGGAAAGACTGTGATTCCGTTCACAACATCCTCTTCTTCCGGAATCGGAGAGAGCGGAAAGATTCTGGAAGGCTATGCAGGAACAGGAAACTGGCTGGAAGGAAAGAGATTCCAGTCCAATGCAGATACGGCAGATGCAAAAGAGTGGGCAGCATCGATCAGTAAGTAAGATCAGAGTATTGATAAAGAAAATGCATAGTGATGGCAAAGAGTACAAGTGTTAAGGAAACAAATATGACAAAAAGAGTATTCAGTATTATTTTGGCAGGAGCAATAGGCCTTTCATCAGCGGCATACGGAACAAATGTATTTGCGGACCAGAATTCATCGGACAAGACCTTAATCGTATATTTCAGTCCTTCCAATTCGGATATGGTAGATTCAGTTTCGGGGGCAACACCAAGAGTCGGAGATGTATCGGCGGTAGAGTACGTTGCACAAATGATTGAAGATACTGTGGATGCAGATGTGGCGAAGATTATTCCGGAAACAGCTTATTCTGTTATTTATGATGATACGGCTGACCGGGCAAAGTCCGAAAGGGATAACAATGAACGGCCCGGATTTTCGCTGGATGTGAATCCGGAAGATTATGACACCATTATGATCGGATATCCGATTTGGTGGTATGGCCTTCCCATGGTTATGGAAACTTTTTTTGACACCTATGATTTCAGCGGAAAGACAATCATTCCATTTAATACTCATATAGGATCACGAGATAGTGGAACATATGCAGACATAGCAGAACTTGAACCGGATGCAGCTGTGCTTGAGGGGATTGCCATCAGTGCAAATGATGTTGCTGATGCGGAAAAGGACGTAGCTGAGTGGCTTGCGAAACTTGGATATGAATCCCGGTGAAACATAAGATGAAACACTGTATGCGCTTGATGCATACAGTGTTTCTTTTTTGGTATTGTACTTTCTGAGTGGATAAAGATAAGATATAACTATCAGAAGAACAGGAAATGATTAATATAACGAATAGCTGAGGAGCGGTAAAAATATGAAGATTACAGTGATTACATCAAGTGCTCATAAGCATGGAACCAGTGCGATGATGGCGGATGAATTTATCAGGGGAGCGCAGGAAGCAGGACACGATGTGTTCAGATTTGACGCCGCTTTCAAGAATATTCATCCGTGTATCGGATGCGCAAAGTGTCAGTCCGGTGAAGGGAAATGTGTATTCAAGGATGATATGCAGGAACTGAATCCGGAACTTGTGGCAGCGGATCTGCTGGTGCTGATAAGCCCGATCTACTATTTCGATGTAAACGGCCAGATGAAGGCCACGATTGACCGATTCTTTGCAAATAATATGAAACTCTACGGCCAGACAAAGAAATTCGCACTTATTACCACAATGGCAGATCCGGCATATGCGGCAGAGGGAGCAAACACTTCCTTTAAGCTGATCGCGGATCTCTATAAGTGGGATGTTGCCGGTATCATCAATGCAGAGAATTCAGGTGATGTGGACGCATTGAAGAAGACGGACTTCTTAAAGCAGGCATATGAGTTCGGAAAGAGCGTCTGATATAGGAATGAAAGCGGATCCAAAATTGCAATAACAAGTTGCACACT
>JAUNAG010000134.1 GCA_030527685.1 Lachnospiraceae bacterium
ACAGACATCGAGCTGTAAAGCGAGATGCCTGTGTGTCACACGAATCGAGTAGGAGAAAACTCCTACTCGATGGTGATAAGCCGCCTGGCAGAAGGTGTGCTTGCACGAGCTTGTATCCTTGATTCGCTTGCGATAAATTCAGTTAAATTTATTAAATTTTATGACGGACGCAAAAGGAACGCAATTTGTTAAGGATGCGGGACGCTGCATCGAGATGTCGGAACGCAAAACTCAATATAATACTATCATTACCTATATTTATTTAGGATACAGGCGGTTTGTTGAGCGGACACAGATCGGGCAGTTTGTATTATTTCACCTGCCCGGGCTTGGAATGTTATAAACAATAAAAAGATTTCGGATAGCAGAGGAAAAGCAGGAATGGATCGATTCAAGCCGGAATTTTTAAAATTTGCAGATAGGACGATACAGCTTCTCAGGGAAGCGGTGACGGGTGACGTGCTCAGTCTGCCCTTCTTAGACCGGAATGTGATCTGGATTGCACATAATGATGCGGTCTACGTAGATAAAGAAAATGTCGCCTCCTATCTGAAGGATATCGTGAAACGTCTCGGAAAGACCTTTGATCTGGACGTGTCTTTTGTGAAAGAGATTACTGCCGACTGTCTGTCGGTAACAGGACGCCTTTCCTTCGGCGCCGGTCACCATGCATTTGAGGAGACGGATGTCTGCTTTCATGTGATTTGGACCAGAGATGCCGAGGACTGGATGGTGAAGCAGGTCGTGACCTCGGACGAGAAGAGGTTCTTTCGAAATGAAAACAAAGGTGAAAACAGTGCATTTGATCTTGGAAGTCTCTATGACAGACTGCCGGCAGGCATCATAGGCTGTATGGATAATCAGCTTCTGACAGTGCAGATGCTGAATCCGATCATGCTGACGGTGCTGGAGTATGAGAGCCTGGAGGAACTGAAGGAGTATACAGGGACTTCCCTGTATTCCCTGATCCATCCTGACGATCTGCAGAAGATGCGGGATTTTGTCGAGGCTGTAAAGTCAGCCGGGAGCAGGGAGATCCTGACGGTTCGTATCAGAAAAAAGATTTCTCTTATGCCTGGCTGCAGCTTACCGGTGATCTGTTTCAGAAGGATTTGTTCATTTTTCTCGGGATGGATTATTCCGAGCAGTACCGACTTAACGAGAGGCTGCACACACAGAGTCAGGCTGCACTCGGAAGAGAACGTGACTATCGGAAGATCCTGGAAAATATCCCCGGTGGTTTTTACGGACGCAATCTGTTCGAGCCTGTGAAACTGAACTACGTCAGTGAAAGTCTGAGCAGGATCACAGGATATACAGGAAAAGAGGTCTTGGAGGATCAGGAGGGGGAGTATACGGAATTACTGCTTCCGGAGGATCGGGAGACATTTCTGGAAGCTTCTATGCGTCTGATGGAATACCCTCACGTGGAACAGACCTACTACCGGATCCTTGCGAAGGACGGAAGGGAAGTACCGGTGGTCGATATCGGACAGTCTGTTCGCGGTGATGACGGGAGAATGTATGGATATTCAACGGTACAGGAGATAGAGCCCTTCACGGATCATGCCGAAGCGAAAGCGATCGGGCAGAATCATGAGGTTATGAACCTGCTTCAGAGGATGCCGTTTGCGATGGGCATTTACCGATACGACGGAGAAAAACTATCTGTTTCCTATATAAATGACAGCTTCCGTGCGCTCTTTGGTACGGATAAAGCACAATATGAAGACCTGCTGTCAGCTCAGATATATCCGCTTCTGTCTCAGGAGGACGTTTCTTCATTTGAGAGAAGGCTGAAGGAAATGCAAAGCGGCGCAGACTTTTCGGCCGGCAGGGCAAGCATGCACGGAAGAGACTGCATGCTCCGTGCGGAGTACCAGCTGTATTTATTGCAGAGGCAGGAAAATGAAAACATCGCATTTGCAGCCTGCTTTAAGGAAATTCCGGGAGGACAGGAAGAAAGCAAAGAGCCGGCGGTTTCTTATATCGAAGTTCGCACCTTCGGAAGCTTCAGCGTGAGCCTCAATGGAGAGGAGCTTCGCTTCCGATCGGAGAAGGCCAGGGAATTACTGGCGATCCTTGTGGATTTCAGAGGCGACTTTGTGAATCAGGGGGCACTTATTTCCCGCTTATGGCCGGGGGAAGCAGTCAATAAGCTGACGCTCGCCAGATTGCGCAAGACTTTTAAAAATCTGCAGGATGAATTAATGAAATACGGGAGGGAGGGTATCATCGAGTCTCAAAAGGGGCATCGAAGGATCGTTCCCGAAAAAGTAGACTGCGATTATTTCGCATACTGTACGGGAAAACCGCAGTATCAGCATTTATATCAGGGGCGGTATATGACGGAATACGCGTGGGCAGAGGAAACCCTTACCGGCTTAAACCGCCTGAAAGAGGAACAGCTGCTTCAGATGTCAAACAGCCGCCTCACCCGGTACGAGCGGAATAAAAGTGAGAATAAAAATGCGTCAGAGGTTCCATAAAAACACCGGAAATAAAAAAATCGGCACGGAAATCTATACTGCGTGAATCCAAAATAGAAAAAAAATAATAAAAGAACGCAAAGAGAACGTTCGTTGGAGAGAGTGAGGCACGCTGTATCGAGAAAAAGGAACGCCTGAACGAATATAATACCGATATCGTCAAGATTACGTTCCTGAGACGTCTTCCGTTCCGCAATCCGGAAGATGGCTCCGCCTGACAGCCCGGAGAGTCGCGCTCACAAGCTGTCCGGACGGAACATTTGGAAGGGATTCCCATTAATCCGGCTTTGCAGAAATAAGTAATTTAATGAAGGAAGACGGTGAATGCGGGATTGATTCGGAGAGAGTCATAAGTAACGTAGGAACAAGCACGAGGGATAAAAGGAGGAAATAACGAATGTTTAAAGGAAAACTTAAAAAGCTGGCAGCGCTGGTCGTTACCGCGGCGATGACCCTGTCCATGTCCAGCACAGTATTTGCGGCTGATTGGCAGACCGAGGATGCAGCGCTCTCTGTAGCAGCAAAAGATGGTGCCACGTATGAGGCTTATCAGGTCATGACATCCAAGTACATGGAGAACAACGGCGAGAAGGTATATACCTATGAAGTGTCCGATGACTTCAAGGGCTTCTTTAATGGATCTCCGTATTCCCTGAGTGGAGACAATGAGATCATGAAGGACGGTGTGGCTGTTGCAGGCGACGGACGCTGGACAAACACGAATGCGACAGAGGCTGCTGCTCTTGCTCAGGCACTTGAGCAGTACGCACTGGGTAAAGGCATTTCAGGCACAAAGCTGGATGCAACACTTCCGATCGGTTACTACGTAGTAGCAGAGACAGAAACATCTGAAAAGAACGCAATTGCTTCCAAGCCGATCCTTGTAGATCTGAGAGGAGCAACTACGGTCACACCGAAGGATGACGATATCCCGCTTGAGAAGAAGATCGTAGAAGAAAACGGACTTGTAGATGCAAACAACGTCTCCATCGGAGATACGATCAAATATCAGGTAACATCCGAAGTTCCGACCTACGAGGCAAATGTAGATAAGGACAAGCTGAAGTATGTGTTCAACGATACTTTTACCAACATCGACTTTGATAAGGACAGCATGGTAGTAAAGGTAGGAGAAACGACACTTACAGAGGGTGTGGATTATACACTCGATGCTGAAACTAACAAATTCGAGCTGTCATTTGCAACGGATACAATTCTTAACAACCAGGGCAAGGCAGTTACATTAGAATATGCCGGCGTTCTCAACAAAGATGCAAATGTTGACAGCGAAGACGGCAACCCGAACCACATCGAGCTTACATACACCAATAACCCGAATGCTGATAAGTCTGAGGGCAAGCTGGAAGACGATGTTGTTACTTATACTTACGGCTTCAAGATCCGCAAGGTAGACAAGAACGACGACACCAAGGATATGGCAGGTGCGAAGTTCACAATTAAGGATAGTGAAGGCGTTGTAATTGGAAGCTTCGAGTATGGCGTAGATGGAGAGATCACAAACACCAAGGGTGTGATCACACTGGAAGGCAACTATGCAACCATCAAGGGTGTAGACGCAGGTACTTACACAATTACTGAGGAAAAGGCTCCGGACGGATATGCTGTACTTGGCAGCGGTGTTGAGATCAAAATCAAGGATGAAGGCACAACTGAGCCGACAGGCGTTGCGACAGTAAAGGTAGTTACAAACAATGCATCTATTGAAAAGGATGGCCAGCAGGTATCTGAGATCACAGAGAACGGCGACGGCACAATCGATGCAGTCGTAAGAATCGAGAACGTAAGAGGCATCTCTCTTCCGGAAACAGGTTCCACAACCATGCTGTTCTGCCTTGCAGGCGGTGCTGCAGCAATCGTTCTCGGCGCTCTGTACTTCGCAATGACACGCAAGATGCGCCGCATGGACTGAGTCATACAAGATCGACTTCAATAATAGAAATGACTCGATTTTAGAAACAAAAGCAGCGGCATTTCTGATTAGATGAAATGCTGACGGTTCTCCCCTTCGGCAGTTCGCCGGAGGCGGGAACCGGCAGAAAATGCCGTGGGCTCTGCCCATGGCATTCGATGCGTTTGATTCCGAGCCCTTAAAACGCATGCTTTTTGGGGAGCCGGAGCTGCAGGCAGATAAAAACAGACATGATGGGACGGAGAGACAAATGCGAAAAGCAGTGAGAAGAATTGCGGATATCTTTTTTATATGCGTGGTGATCGGAGGCTTGATTGCCGTGTGCTATCCCAGCTTCTCAACCTATATCAATCAGCGCTTTGCGAATAATGAAATCGTAGAATATCAGGAAAGTATGGAGCTCAGCAGCGAGGAGCGTCTCGCAGAAATGAAAGAACTGGCTAATAGATACAATGCGATGCTTCCGATCACTTTTCCTGCAGATCCTTTCAGCGGATCAAACATCAATGATTTTGAAGGAACGGAGTTCGAGAATTTTTTCATGGTTCAGATCGGCAACATGCTGGGCTATGTGGAAATACCTTCGATTGATATTTATCTCCCGGTCTACTACGGCACCACGGATGAGGTGCTGACTGAGGGACTGGGCCTTTTGGAAAATACTTCCCTTCCGGTGGGCGGCGAAAATACACATGCCGTCATCTCCGGTCATACCGGTCTGGCATCCAGAAAGCTGTTTACCGACCTGGTGCTGATGAAGGAAGGAGATATCTTTTTCATCCACGTGCTCGATGAGCACTTTGCCTATCAGGTTGATCAGATCAAGGTGGTCTGGCCTGATGAGACAGATGATCTCTATATCGAGGAGGGTAAGGATTATGTCACTCTGCTGACATGTACACCCTTCGGTGTCAACGACCACAGACTGCTGGTCCGCGGCACACGTATTGATTATGATTTTACAAGTGAAGATTCCGGACAGGTCGATCCGAAGGTCTTCGCAGATAACTATCTGTGGATGATCGTATTGGGGATCGTGTCCTTAATCATAATACTGGCAATTATCATTCGCATCGTAAAACGAATGCGTGAGAAGAGAGAGAGGAGAGAGCCATGAAAAGTCTGCAGATGAACGGGAAGAACAGGCTGCAAAAGTGGATCGGAATGATGATCACGATCTGTGCCTGCCTTTTATTCAGCGTGACTGCTCTCGCAGCGGAGTCCGGTGTGATTCAGATCACCCAGACAGATACGCAGACAAAGGAGCCGGTCGGCGGCATTAAACTGACGATATATCAGGTAGCGGAGGCCTCAGGTGATACCGTGTCGGGCTTTTCGATTACAAGTGACTTTGCATCCCTCGGACTTGATCTCGATTCACTGGGAGAGCCGGAGGCTGCCGAAGCAGCTGTGGCACAGCTGGACAGTCTGATTGAAGCAAAGCAGCTCCAGGGAATCAAAACTCTGACAACGGGCTCTGACGGAAAAGCTGTTTTTGACGGACTCGCGGACGGTATTTATCTGGTGAAGCAGACCAATACAGAGGCAGACTTCGAAGAGCTGGGCTATACCTACGAGACAGAGTCCTATCTGGTCAGCCTTCCCCGCACGGGAGAGAACGGCACACAGACCCGCACAGCAATCTGCCAGCCGAAGGGAACTCTGGTGCCGGAAGAGCTTACAGAGCTGACTGTATACAAGGTCTGGAAGGACAACAACAATAAATACGGAAAGCGTCCGGAGAGCATCAACGTAGGTCTTTACCTGGATGATGAGCTTCAGGAGGAAGTGCAGCTGAGCGCTGTCAACAACTGGAGACATGCGTGGACAGAGCTGGATCCGGATGGCACATGGACGGTAAAGGAGCTGAATGTTCCTGAAGGCTATACCTCTGAAATTACAAATGAGGGAACAGCCGTAACGATCACTAACACTTACAAGGTACCGAAAACTCCGAAGACACCCGGAAATTCCCGCACAGGACGCAGCTCGGGTGGATCACCGAAGACAGGCGATAATACACCTCTTTCCCTGTGGATCGGTCTTGCGGCAGTGAGCGCCGGCGTGATCTGGCTGCTGATCAGAAGAAAGAAAAACAGTAACTGACGGCGTGAATAGCAGGAAAGAAACATTGCGATCCGACGAAAAGAACAATCAGGAGAGAGCGTATGTGGAGAAATACACAAAATAAAAAGAATTATAAGGCAGGGCGGGCGACCCGCATCTGCAGCCTGCTTCTGGCAATGCTGCTCATGCTTTCCGTTCTGACTCCTGCCACAAGCCTTCCGGTCTACGCGGATGAGTATACAGAGAGCGTAGAGGAAGT
>JAUNAG010000018.1 GCA_030527685.1 Lachnospiraceae bacterium
AGTAAAATCAGCATATCGCTGCTTGCTTACCATGTCAATTTATCTGTAATATCAGAACACATCAGTGCCATCTATACTTTTTGCGAACAGGCATATCTCCTGATCAGTAAGAAAGAAGGAGCAATCCGACTGCTCGAATTGCTCCTCTTCCCTATGATTATTCCTTTTTCTTTTCTGTCCGGATTAAACGACTAAGCCTTATTCTACGTTGAATGCCTTGATTCCCGGATAAACTGCGCTGTTTCCAAGCTCTTCCTCGATGCGAAGCAGCTGGTTGTACTTTGCAACTCTCTCGGAACGGGACGGTGCACCTGTCTTGATCTGGCAGGTGTTCAGTGCCACTGCAAGGTCTGCAATGGTTGTATCAGCTGTCTCACCGGAACGATGTGAGCTGATTGCTGTATAGCCTGCCTTATGTGCCATCTTGATGGCTTCCAGTGTCTCTGATACAGAACCGATCTGATTCAGCTTGATCAGGATTGCATTGCCTGCTCCAAGCTCGATACCCTTGGAAAGACGCTCTGTATTCGTAACAAAGAGATCATCGCCGACCAGCTGGACCTTACCGCCGAGGCGTGCTGTCAGTTTCTTCCAGCCTTCCCAGTCCTCTTCATCAAGACCGTCCTCGATGGAGATAATCGGATACTTCTCGCAGAGTTCTGCCCAGTGCTCAACCAGCTCGTCTGCTGTATAGTCGATGTTGGCCTTCGGCAGATGGTAGAAACCCTTGCCCTTCTCGGACTTCCACTCAGAGGAAGCGGCATCCATAGCGATACGGAAGTCCTTGCCCGGCTCATAGCCTGCCTTCTTAACAGCTTCCAGAATTGTCTCGATTGCTTCCTCATCGGACTTCAGTGCCGGAGCGAAACCGCCCTCATCACCGACGGATGTAGCCAGTCCTCTTTCCTTCAGGATGGATGCAAGAGCGTGGAATACTTCTGCACACCATCTGAGGCATTCTTTGAAGGACGGAGCACCAACCGGCATGATCATGAATTCCTGTACATCAAGGCCGGAGCTCAGTGCATGAACGCCGCCGTTGATGATATTCATCATCGGAACCGGAAGTCTGTTGCCGGAAACACCGCCGAGGAATCTGTACAACGGAATATCCAGAGAGATTGCAGCTGCACGGCAGCATGCAATAGAAACAGCAAGAATAGCATTGGCACCGAGATTGGACTTATCCTTTGTGCCGTCAGCCTTGATCATAGCTGCATCCACTGCATAGATGTCAGAAGCATCCAGACCGACAAGAACATCGTTGATCGTTGTATTGATATTTTCAACGGCCTTTGAAACACCCTTGCCGAGATAACGGGACTTGTCGCCGTCACGAAGCTCCAGTGCCTCGAATTCACCTGTGGATGCGCCACTCGGTGCAGTACCTCTGCCGACAGTTCCGTCTAACAGATAAACCTCTGCCTCAACAGTCGGATTGCCTCGTGAATCCAGAATTTCTCTTCCGACAACCTTTTCAATTTCAAGATAAGCCATAAGAATTTCTCCTTTTAAAATGTTACAGCGAGGCAGCTGCTGTCCTGCAGCAGCAGCCCCGCCATAATCCAGGTTAGTGAATGTATAAGAAGCAAAATGATTTACACATCGTTAGTATATTCTAACTATATAATCGTGTCAATAAGTTTTGTTAGTTTTATTTAACCGCATTTTGTAAAATTTCTATGTAAAAAAGGGGCTGTGAAATAATAGCCCCATGAGAAAAGGCCATCGGGTCTCGCATAAGCGGGATCAGATGGCCTTTTCTGTGGTAAAATTTAACTGCGATGAAAAAAATTACCGAGAATTATTCTAGAGGAAAACAGGCAAGATTGCCACTGTTTATTTCAGATTTTCTTTCTTTCTATCTTTTTCACTCCAGATAAAGCACCGGTTTTCCTGTCTCTCTTGTCTTTTTAAGATCCAGCACGCGCTGGTTCTCCGACCCGCGGAAACTCAGTGCCAGATTTCGCTTCGCCAGTTCAAACGGCCCGTCGACAAGCACGTCCACATAAGACAGCAGCTCATCCGTCACCTCTGTGTGCTTCCTCTGCCCGCTCTGCAGATCCTTCTCATAGCGGAAGCCCGTAAAGCACCAGATCGTTTTCTCCGGAAACTGCTCCTTTACCTTGCGCACAAGACCGACCAGCACCTTCTGGTTCTCCGGCTCAAGCGGCTCTCCGCCCAGCAGTGTCAGACCGTCTGCAACCGGTTTTTCCAGAAAATGCAGGATCTGTTTTTCCGTCTCTTCTGTATATAATTCACCGTAGTCAAAGTTCCACGTCTCCGGCTGGAAGCAGCCCTCGCAGTGGTTGGTGCATCCGGAAACAAAGAGGGTCACTCTGATTCCTTCGCCGTTTGCCACATCATATTCCTTGATCGTTCCGTAATGCATCGCAATCCTCCCTCATATAAAATGCTGTGTAAAAACTCTGTTTCCGGCAGAAGTTGACTTTCTGAGCAATTTCAGAGAAGATGGTACCGGACTGAATATCCTGATGCGTATCAGACGCCTGTTTTGCAGATTGTCTGCTTCATGCTCTGATACACGTTACATGTTTAATGAACCTGTTTAATTCATACATCTTCGCCGTTTATGCGGCGCAACGGAGGCCTTATGCCCAATATTATTCTTCATCAGCCTGAACAGCCGGGCAACGCCGGCACCATCGGCCGCACCTGTGTCTGTGCCGGTGCCTCTCTGCACCTGATTGAACCGATTGGTTTCCATCTGACCGACAGATATATTAAACGAGCCGGTCTAGACTACTGGAACCGGCTCGATGTACATCGTCATATGAATTATGAAACTTTCCTGGAAGAACATCCGGATGCCCGCATCTGGTATGTCACAACCAAGGCAAAACAGACCTACGCAGATGTGACCTATTCAGAAGATGACTATCTGATGTTCGGCAAAGAAAGCGGAGGTATCCCGGAGGAGATTCTGGTACAGCACCCGGAGCGCTGCATCCGCATTCCGATGATGGAAGGCGAGCGCTCCCTGAATCTGTCCAATTCGGTCTCCATCGTGCTTTACGAAGCACTTCGCCAGCTGCATTTCCCGAATCTTGTGCGGGAAGGCCATCTGCATCATCTGGAAGAATCTCCTTCCTGATGCACTGTGCATCTCCGTGATGCGCTTTCTTCTGAACCATCAATACTTATGATCTGTGAAAGAGGCTGAAAAGGCCTCTTTTTTTGCGCTTTCTTCCGCACTTCTGCAGGTACTGATCCAGATCGCGGATGTAGCGGTCTGTATTCGGATGATAAATCTCAAAATCCTGCTCCACAACCTCACGGAGTGCCTGTCCCAGCTGCTCCACATCGCGGCAGGCCAGAATCAGCTTCTGCTTTTCGAATACCTCAATGATTTCCAGCTGGTGGTCATCCACATGCTCGCCGTATTCTGAGAGACGCGGCACTGCAATGACGGGCTTGCCCAGCTTGACTGCATTGATGATGGCGCCGCTGCCGCCGTGTGCGATGACGATATCGGCCTTGCGGTTGTAGTGCGCATATTTTTCATTATCGATGAAGGCTTCGTAGTTGTAATGCTTCGGCTTGTAGCTGCTTGCACCTGTCTGCGCAAACACCTCTTCCGTGATGACGCCGTCCTCGATCAGTTCATCTATCTTGCGCAGAAGTCTGTCGAAAGGGAACTTCTGCGATCCGAGTGTCACAAATATCATGTTATCTTCCTGTCACCTTCGTTCCATGGCTTTTTTGCTCATACAGTTTTGCCCGCGCTATGTCTATGACTCCGTTCATGCAAGCATGACTCCGTCATAGCCGCACCGCGGGGCTTTTTCAGTATATGCCCCCTAAACAGATCGCATTCGGGTAAATCTTCAGCATAGACTCCCACTGTACATAGAAACGATCAGCGTACCGGTATAAGAACTTGCCTGTCAGTGTCGGGCTTGTGATATCGGCCAGTGACTCAATAAAGATCAGCTTTCGTCCTGTGAGCTTCATCAGAAGACACAGCGGAATCGTTGCCAGTACGCCGGTCGTGATCACCGCATCCGGCTTTTCACGATGCAGGATCACAAGTGAACGGAAGGCATTTCTAATCAGACGAAGCGGAAATCTCTTCTCTTTCCGGTTGACCTGATGAAGATAGTAGACTCGCAGTCCGTCTACTGCCGGACGATATTCTGTTTTTTCTGTCACAAGAAAGGAGTCATATTTCTGCATCAGCGGGCGCAGCATGAGGATCTGCTCCAGATGTCCGCCGGATGATGCCGCAAAGCACACCTTCATCTTCTTCTCTGCCAAACTACAGCCTCCTATAGATGAATTGGCCCTGCCGCGAGGCAGGTGCCAAATAGTCGCTGTATTCTATTGTACTCTCTTTTGTCAGCTTCGTGAACTATCTTTTCGCAGTGCTGCTTCCAGTATCTGCGCGGAACGCTTCTTCATCTCCGCAACAGCATCCGTCTTCGGTCCTTCCTGTTCTGCACGCAGGTAGGCGGCAAGAACCTTCTCCGCTCCCTCTTCAATTCGAAGGCTGCGTTCTTCAGCGCCAAGCTGTCTGAAGAATCCGGGCAGCTTCTGATCCCAGATCAGACCGACGGAAGGAAGGCCGAGAGAGGCTGCAATAATGTGGCTGTGCAGGCGGAAGGAAATCAGTCCGCGAAGCTGCCGTTCCTGCGCAAGCAGTTCTTCCGGTGTTGTGCTTCGCTTCAGCAGATGGGATGCCTTCAGTTCTTCTGACGACTGTCCCCTGTCAGTACTGATGCTCTGCAGAATATCTCCGGCGATCAGATAGTCCTCCGGGGATCCGTTGCAGAAGAATACCCAGGGAATCTGCTTTTCATCGAGCAGTGCCGTGAGCTTCTTCCAGAACCGGATTTCTTTCTTCAGCGGCATGAAGGGAGAATAGATCGGTCCGAGACCGACCGTTTTCTCGTCCCCATATGCTTTACAGGAACGCTCCTCCGGATACACCTCCGCAGAATACAATGCCGCATCGCAGGTTTCAATCACCTCGCGGTGAACGCCCCAGCCGCGCACCTTCTCTGCACCGTCTCTCACAGAAACAAGTCGGACGCAGGGACTTTCCAGTGCCTGCGTCAGTTCACGTTTATTATGGCGGGAGCATAAGGGTCCTGTCCCGCATGCATTTAAAATCACTTCAATCTTACGCTTCTCACATTCCCTGATCAGCGCTGCCACATATAAGGCGTAGGAATCCATCAGCATCTGGCCGCCTGCCACAATGACGCGGTCCGTCGGCTGTGCATCCAGAAGTGCAGCCATCGCCGCGCGGTCCCGGTCAAGTCTTTCCCGATCGCGGCGGTACTGCAGGTCCAGCGGCGTGTGCGCCGTCACCCATCTTCTGCCGGCTGTGCGAAGGGAACGAAGCTGCAGGTGACGGACTGACGGAACAGCTGCTGCCGGAGCAGCTTCCTCTGCTCTCTGTCCGTCTTCTTCTGCCTCGTTTCGCAGTTCCTGCGCACGATCCGGAACTTCCGCTCCCGTCAGATCTGCCGTCCGGATCACGTCCTGCGGGCAGATTCTGCGAACCAGATATTCCACGGAGCGCACAATCACCGGATCTCCGAGATTTGTTGAGTTTAAGACACCGAGAATCAGTGTATTCATCGTTTACCTCTTCTGAGTTTTCCCTTAAAGAGCCTCTCGGCAATTCCGACTGTCTCCTTAAATGCCGGTGCACGGAAGTAAGCGAGCACGGTCAGTGCCGCCGCTGCCAGACCGACAAACACAGCCTTTACAATCAGCATGCCCCAGCCGCCCGGTACAAAACGATCGAATGCGAAGCGCATCAGCAGGCAGAGGACACCGGTAAAGCCCAGATTCAGGGCAATGTTCCGATAGTAATGACGCACGCCGATTCCGAAATACTGGCCGAACAGAAGCTTCGGCTCGTACCAGAAATAAGTGCTCAGACGTGCCAGTGAGGTTGCAAGCAGAATGCCGGCAATTCCCAGCACACGTCCCAGAAGGATCGATGCTGCAAGGTTGACAATCGCCGTAGCGAGCATGACGTACTTGGTCTGTCTGTAGATACCGGTCGCATCGCGGTAGGCCCAGATCGGCATCAGCACTGCGGAGAAATACATATTCAGCACGATGGCGAAGACGACAAGCGGCTCCAGCACGAAGCGCTCGCCGAGCCAGACCGTAATGAAATCGTTCATCAACGCATAGACACAGGTGATCGAGATCGTTCCGAGCAGGAAGCTGATCTGCTGCATGACACTGAAGACGCGGTAGTTCTTCTTCCGGTCGTGCTCGATCACCAGATTTCCGATACTGGAAATCGTCTGCTGGAAGATAATATTGATGAAGGTCAGAATATTGGCCGTCACCATGCTGTAGTTTGAATAGTAGCCGACCGCTGCCGTGCTGACCATGACAGACATCAGCGTGTTATCCGTACTGGTTACCAGTGTGGATGAAATCTTGTAGATGAAAACCGAGCGGATATTCGCAAAGATGGACTTCCGCTCCTCCTCCGGCAGAGGACTGCATTTTTCAAGAATATACGGGTATTCCGTCTTCGCGATGTGCGAGCAGCGGAAGTTCTTCATATAGGTAAATGCAACCTGCAGCATGAGGTACAGCATGTATTTCTTCAGCAGCACCAGCTCCAGTATGCCCGCGATTGTAGCGAGTGTATCGAAGATTGCATTGTTCCGCGAAATCAGGTAATTTCTCTGATCTGCCGTCAGAATGGCCGTGCGGTAGACCACCAGATAGGAGGACACGGTATTGGCCAGATACAGCAGATAATAGATCCGCAGATGCGGAATTGTCTTCGATGTGTTGACGATCAGGCCGAGCCACGGAAGAACTCCGACTCCGATACCGGTGATCACGAGCGCAATCACCATGTAGATTCTCTTATACAGATTCAGCAGCTGGGTGACATGCGTTTCATCTTCCTCTGCAAGCGGCTTGTAGAGGCTGAAAATCATGGCTGTGTTGATGCCGAGATCCGCCATCGACAGCAGCTGCAGGAATTCCGAAAACAGGCCGTTGATGCCCAGATACTCCACGCCGAGTGTCCGGATGAACACAGTACGGCTGATGAACTTCAGCAGGATGCTTAAGATCTGGTAGGCCATGTTATAGACAATATTTCGTGCTGATTTTTTCGCTCTTTCTGTTCCTGTTCCCATCAGTCATTGAGAAGGCTGTCATAGCAGGCGCGGATCTCTTCGCCCATCCGCTCTGTGCTGTACAGCTTCTCCGCCCTTTCTCTGTTTCTTTCCCCTGTTTGTTCCATGCGTTTTCGATCTGAGGCAAATGCAAGCATCGCCTCTGCCATCGCCTCCGCATCGCCCGGTGCCGTCAGAATTCCGTTTTCCGCTCCGACCAGAACCGGTACGGAGCCGACCTCTGTCGCAATCACAGCCCTTCCCGCAGCCATTGCCTCCAGAATCACCATCGGCATCATCTCGTAATAGGACGGCAGAATCAGTGTTCCCGATTCCTCCAGTGCCTTTTTCTTCTTTTCTGCATCAAGCCAGCCGAGCAGATCGACATGCCCTTCGGCGCCGGCCTCCCGGATGCATCGCTCCGCTTCCTCCATGGCTCCGAGTCCTCCGATCAGCACCCGGATCTGCGGATTCTTTTTACATGCAATTCCGGCAGCACGGATCAGATCAAATACGCCCTTTGCCTGCTCGACTCTTCCCAGAAACAGGAAAGTTCCGGCATGGTCTGCCGCTTTGCTCTTCACCTCATGGTAGACATCTGTCTCGATGCCGTTGGCAATCACGTCACAGCGTTTCATCCGGAACTGCTCTTCCAGCTGCTGCTTCATGCCTTCCCAGATTGCGATCACGCAGTCGGCGTCCTCCACGGCCTGCCGGATCAGTTCTTTCTTTTTTCCGTGCAATCCCTCGTAGAAGTTCATGAAGCCGCCGCCGTGCATATGCAGCACGATCACCGCCTGCGGATGCAGCTTCCGGATTCTTCTGCAGTAGGCTGCCTTTCGGAAAGCACTGCGTCTGTATGTAATGTGAATATGATAGATATCATATTCACGGCGCATCAGACTGAAGCGCAGAAGGGATGCCTTCTCGAACAGGAAGCGCTTCCAGACAGGACCTTCTGTATAAGACGGATAAGCTTCGATCCCGTATGTTTTTCCGAGCACACGGTTTTCCGTCAGCAGACGAATCACCTCTGCCATTCCGCCCGCTCCGCGGCGTATATCCGGTCCGATCTCAAGAACCTTCTTCATCCTGCTCCCCTCTGTGCTGCCTGTTTTTTCGCTGTTTCCTGCTCTTTTACAGCATTTGCACTTTATGCTTCCGCTGCCTTACTCTCTTTTTGCAGCCTGCTCGGTTTATTCCTCTGCTGCATTTTCCTGATCTTTCACTTCCGTCACAACCGGCGCACCCTGCGGCTGATGGAAGAAATTCCATACCTGCTCGGCTGCCTTCCTGTTCATGGACGGCGCATTCTCCAGCTGATCCAGGTCTGCATCGCGGATTCCCTCCGGCGTCTTAAATGTCCGGAGCAGTGCCTTTCTTCGCACCTCTCCGATGCCCTCGATCTGATCGAGCACGGAACGGACCTGTCCCTTGCTGCGAAGCTGTCTGTGGTATTCAATGGCAAAGCGGTGCGCCTCGTCCTGAATTCTCGTGATCAGTTTGAAACCCTCCGAATGACGGTCAATCGGAAGCTCCTGCTCCTTGTACCAGATTCCTCTGGTGCGGTGATAGTCGTCCTTGACCATACCGGCTACCGGAATTCTTAAGCCGAGTTCGGCAAGCACCTTCTCCGCAATGTGCACCTGCCCCTTGCCGCCGTCCATCAGCAGCACATCCGGCAGGACATTAAAGCCCGCAGAGCCGTCCTTCGCGCGCCGGAAGCGGCGTGTCAGCACCTCTTCCATGGACGCGTAGTCGTTCGGTCCCTGGACTGTCCTGATCTTGAATTTTCTGTAATCCGTTCGCTTCGGCTTTCCCTTGTCATAGACAATCATCGAGCCGACCGAATCAAAGCCGCTGATGTTGGAGATATCGAAAGCCTCCATACGGTTCGCCGACGGCAGTCCCAGAAGGTCCGCAATCTCTTTCACAGCACCGACCGTCCGCAGCTCCTCACGCTGCATCCGCTCCCTGTCGCGGGCCAGAGTATTTTCCGCATTGGTACGTGCCAGCTCCACAAGCTTCTCTTTCATGCCGCGCTGCGGAACACGGATCGTGACCTTTGCGCCTCTGCGCTTTGTCAGCCACTCCTCCAGCAGCTCCAGCTCGGAAACCTCCTGCTCAAGCATCAGCTCCTTCGGCACAAACGGCGTGCCTGCGTAGTACTGCATGATAAAGCTGCGCAGAATCTGCTCCTTGTCCTCGGAGTCCTCCACCGTAAGGAAGAAATGCTCTCTTCCGATCATGCGTCCCTCGCGGACAAAGAAGACCTGTGCAACCGCCTCCGTGCGGTTCAGGGAACTGTTCTCGTGCTTCGTGGAATCGACTGCCACTGCAATGATGTCGCGGTCGTCTCCGTCCGGATTCGTGACACGCTGCTTCTCGCCGATGATGCGGATGCTCTCGATCAGATCCCGGTAGGACGCCGCTTCTTCAAAGCGCATCTCCTCCGAAGCCTTCAGCATCTTCTCTTCCAGCCTGTCGATCTCTTCCTTTGTATTTCCGTCTAAAAATGCAATCGCCCTCCGCACCTGTTCTCTGTAATGATACTCAGAGATGTAGTCCTGGCAGGGTGCCTTGCAGTGCCCGATGTGATAGTTCAGACAGGGTCTGCCCTTTCCGATCGTCTCCGGCAACTTTCGCTCGCAGGTTCTGATCTGGAACAGCTTGTGCACCAGATCAATCGTGTCATGCACAGCCCCTGCAGTCGGATACGGACCGTAGTACTTCGAGCTGTCCTTCTTCATCCTCCGCACCATCAGGACGCGGGGATAGTGCTCTCCGAGTGTGACCTTGATGAAGGGATAGGTCTTATCATCCTTCAGCATGGTATTGTACTTCGGCCTGTTCTCCTTGATCAGATTCGATTCGAGAACCAGAGCCTCCAGCTCGGAATCCGTCACAATGTACTCGAAGTAGTCGATCTTCGAGACCATTCTGATAATTTTCGGTGATTTATTGTTCGTACTCTGAAAATACTGCCTGACCCGGTTTCGCAGGTTGATTGCCTTGCCTACGTAGATGATCTCGTCGTTCGCATCGTGCATGATGTAGACGCCGGGTTCTGTCGGCAGTTTTTTCAGTTCTTCTTCGATAACAAAGGGCTTGCCCATGAATCAAACCTGCCTCTTCTGCTTTCTTCCGGGCCGCCTTCATCCCGGTCTTACTCTTCGTCAGTGTCTGCTGTGTCCTGCTGTGCTGCAGTATTCTGCGCATTCAGAACAGCTTCCCACGGCTTGACGACTGTTTCCTTCTTTTCGGCATTCTCTGCGCTCTCCGGCTGTGCGGATACTGCAGATGCGGAACCGTTCTGTGCTGCATCTGCCTGTGCAGAAACTGCGGAAGCGGAGCTGTTCTGTGCAGTGCCTGCTGCCGGAGACACACTCTGTGCGCCGGTTTCTGCCTTCGGTGCTTCCTCCGGAAGTCCTTCGCATTCTCTGAAGATCTTCATGAATTCACTGCCTGTAATGGTTTCCTTCTGAATCAGATATTCAGCGATCTTATCCATCGTCTCGCGATGCTCGCGAAGCAGGCGAAGTGCTTCTTCATAGGATTTCTTCAGAAGCTCCATAACCTCATGGTCGATTTCGGTTGCTGTCTGATCACCGCAGTTCAGCACGGCTCTGCCGTCCAGATACTTGTTCTGCTGAGATGCCAGTCCCATCAGACCGAACTTCTCGGACATGCCGTACTGTGTGATCATGGCGCGCGCAATGGCTGTTGCCTGCTCAATATCGTTGGCTGCACCGGTTGTGACTGTATCGAATACAATCTCCTCAGCCGCACGTCCGCCGAAGGCAACGACCATTCTGGCCTCCAGTTCCTTCTTTGTATTCAGGAACTTTTCTTCTTCCGGCACCTGCATAACGTAGCCGAGGGCACCCATGGTTCGCGGAATAATCGTAATCTTCTGTACCGGCTCAGCATTTTTCTGAAGAGCTGTCAGAAGTGCGTGGCCGACCTCATGATAGGAGACAATACGTCTTTCCTCCGGTCCGAGGATGCGGTCTTTCTTCTCCTTGCCGACAAGGACAACCTCGACGGCTTCGAGAAGATCTTTCTGTGAGACTGCTCTTCTGCCGTGCTTGACTGCCAGAATTGCTGCCTCGTTGATCATATTGGCAAGATCGGAGCCGACCGCACCGCCTGTTGCAAGTGCGACTGCATCCAGATCTACTGTGTCGTCCATGGATACGTTCTTTGCGTGAACCTTCAGGATTGCCACACGGCCCTTCAGATCCGGACGATCTACAATGACGCGGCGGTCAAAGCGGCCCGGACGAAGCAGAGCCGGATCAAGTACTTCCGGTCTGTTGGTCGCTGCAAGAATCAGAAGTCCCTTGGAGGAATCAAAGCCGTCCATCTCGGCAAGCAGCTGATTCAGTGTCTGCTCGCGCTCATCATTTCCGCCGAAGCGGCCGCTGTCTCTGCTCTTTCCGATTGCATCAATCTCATCAATAAAGATGATGCAGGGAGCATTCTTCTTTGCTTCTTCGAAGAGGTCACGGACTCGGCTCGCACCGACACCGACGAACATCTCCACGAATTCGGAACCGGACAGGGAGAAGAACGGAACATTTGCCTCACCTGCCACAGCCTTC
Organism: Lachnospiraceae bacterium; assembly: GCA_030527685.1. Taxonomy (GTDB): domain Bacteria; phylum Bacillota; class Clostridia; order Lachnospirales; family Lachnospiraceae; genus Chordicoccus. The sequence continues at coordinate 11,732 of JAUNAG010000018.1, forward strand.
GCAAGAAGGGTCTTACCTGTTCCGGGAGGTCCGACAAGCAGAGCACCTTTCGGCAGCTTCGCACCGATCTCGACATAGCGCTCCGGATTGTGCAGAAACTCGACGACCTCCTGCAGGCTTTCCTTCGCCTCATCCTCACCTGCCACATCCTTGAAAGTCACGCCGGTGTTCTTCTGTACATAGGTCTTGGCACGGTTCTTGCCGATTCCCATCATGCCGTTTCCTCTGCCCATTCTGTTCATGGCAAAGCTCATCACCACCATAAACAGGACAAACGGAAGCAGAAAGCTGAGAACCATCTCAATAATTGTATTAAGCGCACTGTTTTCTTTTCTCGAGAAGGTGACGCCTGCATCTGCCAGTCTCTCTGTAAGAGCTGTCAGATCCTCTGTCAGTGTTGCCGTATAGGTCACAGTCGCTCTGGCACTCAGCGCATTCTTTGTTGTGATGTCAATGCTGTCGCTGTTGATCACAACTGAGCTGACTTCATTATTGTTCAGCATCTTGATGAACTGGTCATAGGTAATCTTCTGAGAAGAGGAACCACTCAGAAGCCCCGAGAACAGGCTCATGCACATCATGCTGACCAGGATGCAGACCAGCAGAATCAGCAGAGACTGCCGGTTGTTTCGATTGCCGTTCGGGGATTCATTTCCGCGCTTATCGTTCATAGTTTTTTACTCCATTTATTAGTTGATCATCTATCGGCAGCCTCACAGGTGAATCTGTTCGCTGCCTGCTTAACCGCCTGCTGTATGGCTTAACCGGTCAGATCCGGATAAGCAATCTGTGCATTCTGATAGAATGCATGAAGGGCGGATGCTTCATCTGTTTCGCCTTTAAAATACGGAATATAGGACTCTGCAAGCAGGTCACCGAGACGTCTGTCATATACCGTGATATAGGGAAGCTCACATTCTGCGGAGACTTCGTGAAAAATCCGGTAGGGATTCTGACCGCCCAGCAGCTTACGAAACGCAGCCTGCGCCTCGGATTCTTCTGCTATCGGCTCTTCTTCGGAGCGGTCGGGTGAAATATCAGACTGCAGATCTGCACTCTGCTGCTCTTCAGTTTCGATTATCTCTGCTGAATAGGTCTCCTGCATAACATACCGGTTATTAACAGGTTCACCGGTTCCCTTGAAGATCGCTCTCATAATCTCCGTGTCGGTCGTCAGCTGCTTCATCAGATCCGCTGTTAAAAGCCGGTTATCACTTCCTACTGCTCCACACAGCCAGGATGCATCGGACGGATAAGAGCCCGGACCTGCCGCAACAGCAAGATCCTCACGCTCACCAATCAGGGAATGTATTTCATGGGGTGTTACAAAGAATCCGAAAATATCATCCGCAGAGCGAAGCTCATGCTTCCATTCATCAGATCTACGGATCGTACCGGTAACAGAACCCGCATCGTATTCGTCTTTCGTCTTGTGAATCCAGTCGACAACAGCGTCATCGAAGACGATTGCATTTTCCGAATTAATCCAGGACCGGGTGACAGAAGGCAGATGCGGCGCATAAGTCTCAGTAAAGCTGGAATACATGCGATAGCCGGCTTCACGCATCCGTGCAGCTGTCTCATGGAAAGTGTCCCAGTCCGCAATTGCAGCGGAAACAGCATTTGGATCATCGGTTCCCAGTACTTCTTCCGCGATCTTCCGATTATACAGCCAGACCAGACAGGGAAGCTCCCAGGTTACTGCTCTCTGCTCTCCGTTATACAAAGCAGAAAGAGATCTCAACGAGCTGTACTGTCCCGCCAGATACCCGTCGACAATTCCAAGCTCGTCCATCGTCATCGCAACCGGAACCTCTGTTCCGCAATATTTCGAGAGCTGCTCAGACTTAATCACAAAAAGATCCAGCCGGTCTGCTTCAGCTTTCGAATCCTGTTCCACCAGAAGCTCATCCAGATAATCCATATAAGCTTCTTCTGTATCACGGAAGATCGTCCAGATCACAGTCAACTCACCGATCTTACCGGTCTTCGTCTGAATTCTGGAACGAAGTTCTCTGCCCAGAGTCTCCTGCGGTTCATAGGACGGCAGATAATCTGTAAAAAGCTGCTCAAGCGTATCGTCCGGACAAAGAATCCGGTATATACCGCCCTGCGGATCCAGTACAGCAGCCAGATCCAGATCATCCAGAAACTTTTCCGCCATGGATTCAACCATAGCAGCCTGTTCATCATAAACATCAGGATTCTGAAGTGCCGTGCGCTTCGAATGCAGTCTGTTCTGCCTCCATGCGGATATCGCAGTCAGTGCAAGAAGCAGGAAGATCGCAGCACCGGGAAGAATATGTCGCAGATATTTCCTCATCCTGCGCAATTCCTCCTTTCATGCGCTATCCGATTATTATCTCACAGATCAACTATACGGTCAAAGAATAAAAGAAAACCGGCATACTGCAGATGCAGCACACCGGTCAACTTCATCTTTATTACATTTAATTATCAGACGAGCTCAAGGAGAACCTTCATAGCGCCATCGCCCGGACGCTGAGCAATCTTAACGATTCTTGTATAACCACCGTTACGGGTAGCATACTTCGGAGCGATTTCATCGAACATCTTCTGAGCCATATCGATCTTCTTTGTACCCTTCTTGCGGCCCTTGCCTGCAGCCGGAACCTCAACTACCGGGTAGAAAACCTTGTTCATCTTTCTTCTTGCATGAAGTCTGGACGGAGAATCCTTCTTGATCTCCTTCTGCTCCTCAAGGTATACAGTAACCTTCTTGCCGTCCTGTACTTCCTTGACGCGCTTGCCTTCAGCATCCTTCTTCGGAACCTTTGCTGTTACAGTGACAGTCTCGAAATTGTCCTTTTCACGAACAGCAAGAGCGATCAGGCCTTCTGCGATCTTAGCTACTTCCTTAGCCTTAGCTTCAGTTGTAACGATGTGACCACGATAAAGCAGAGCTGTTACCTGGTTTCTGAGAAGTGCCTTTCTCTGTGCAGAAGTTCTGCTGAGCTTTCTGTATCCTGACATAATGTCTTTCCTCCTAATGCGGCACGCTGACCGTCAAGCTCTTCGGTCTTACTGACGGCAGGTGAAAAACCGCTGAAATGTAAGTGATGATTGTTATTCGTCGCTCGGCTTCAGGGAAAGACCGAGTTCTTTCAGCTTTGCAAGAACTTCTTCAAGGGACTTGCGTCCGAGGTTACGGACCTTCATCATGTCTTCAGAAGTCTTGTTGCAGAGCTCTTCAACTGTGTTGATATTTGCCCTCTTCAGGCAGTTGTAAGAACGAACGGAAAGTTCCAGCTCATCGATGTTCATCTCAAGAGCCTTTACTGTATCATCGCTCGTCTGTGCAACCATGATGGTTGCGGTCTTGGCTGTTTCAGTCAGATCGACAAAGAGCTGCAGATGCTCGTTGAGCACCTTAGCTGCAAGGCTTACTGCCTCATCCGGTTCCAGAGTTCCTCTGGTCCAGACGTCCAGTGTAAGCTTGTCGAAGTCAGTCTGCTGGCCGACACGTGTGTTGACAACACTCATGTTGACGCGGTCAATCGGTGTGTAGATTGCATCAACTGCAATAACGCCGATCGGCTGATCTTCCTGCTTGCCCTTGTCTGCAGAGACATAACCATGACCCTTGGTGATGGTCATTTCCATCATCAGCTTGCTGTCCGGGCCTCCGTCAAGCGTTGCAATAACCTGATCCGGATTCATGATCTCGATCTCGGAATCCACCTGGATATCCGATGCTCTGACAACGCCTTCACCCTCAAATTCGATATAAGCTGTCTTCGGCTCATCCGTCTCAGAGGTGTTGCGGATCGCAAGAGACTTGAGATTCATAATAATCTCAGAGACATCTTCCTTGACACCCGGGATCGGACTGAACTCATGAAGGACACCTTCAATCTTGACCTGGCTGATAGCAGCACCCGGCAGCGAGGAAAGCATAATTCTGCGAAGAGAATTACCCAGAGTTGTTCCGTAGCCTCTTTCAAGCGGCTCCACAACGAATCTTCCAAAGCGCTTATCCGGAGAAAGTTCTTCAATCGTGATCTTCGGCTTATTAAAATCGAACACTCGAATCCCTCCTTAGGGTTAAAAAAGTGTCTTGGTAGTGTCTTATTACTTAGAATACAACTCGACGATCAGCATTTCGTTGACCGGTACGTCGATTGCTTCTCTTGTCGGAACTGCCTTTACGGAGCCCTCAAGCTTCTCAGCATCTGCCTCAAGCCATTCCGGAACTACTCTGCCGGCTGTTGCAGCAAGGATACCGTTCTCTGCCTTATATCTTGCAGAAGACTTCTTGTTCTCCTTAACTTCAATCTTGTCGCCAGCCTTAACCTGGTAAGACGGAATGTTTACAAGCTTGCCGTTTACAAGGATGTGCTTGTGATCAACGATCTGGCGAGCTTCCTTTCTTGTTCTTGCAAAGCCAAGTCTGAAAACTACGTTGTCCAGGCGAAGCTCAAGCATACGCATCAGGTTCTCACCTGTCATGCCTGCCTGGCGGTCTGCCTTCTTGTAGTAGTTACGGAACGGCTTCTCAAGGACGCCGTAAATGAACTTAGCCTTCTGCTTCTCGCGGAGCTGCTGTCCGTACTCAGAGATCTTACGTGTGGATCTCTTCAGCTCTCTGTTAGACTTCTTATCGATACCCAGATAGGTCGGCTCCAGGCCGAGGGATCTGCATCTTTTCAGGACAGGTGTTCTGTTAACTGCCATCTTATTTATGGACCTCCTAATAACTAAACCCTGATGTCCGCATCGCGGACATTACCTCGTATGTGAGTCGGAACTGCACAGTGCATATTATGCTGTCATGCAGCTTTTGTTTGAGTAAATCGCGGCACCTGCTGCGAATTTTCGATCAGACGCGTCTTCTCTTCGGAGGACGGCATCCGTTGTGCGGTACCGGTGTGCAGTCTTCAATAGAAAGAACCTGCAGACCAGCTGCGGAAAGTGCGCGGATCGCTGCTTCGCGTCCTGAACCCGGTCCCTTAACGAAGACGTTAACTGTCTTCAGGCCGTGTACAAGAGCTGCCTTGGTAGCTGTCTCAGCTGCCATCTGTGCAGCGTAAGGAGTAGATTTCCTTGAACCGCGGAAGCCCAGGCCACCTGCAGATGCCCATGAAAGAGCATTGCCCTGAGAATCAGTCAGAGTAACAATAGTATTGTTAAAGGAAGACTGAATGTGTGCCTGTCCATGTTCAACGTTTTTTCTGACGCGGCGCTTGCCTGCTGTCTTTTTGGAATTCTTGTTAGAAGCCATAAAAACTAACCTACGTTCCTTTCTCAGTGTTTATGATCAGTCTCTGCCGTCCGGCAGAGTCTCATTTCAATAATTATTTCTTCTTGTTAGCAACTGTACGTCTCGGGCCCTTACGAGTACGAGCATTGTTCTTTGTGTTCTGGCCACGAACCGGAAGGCCTCTTCTGTGACGGATGCCTCTGTAGCAGCCGATCTCCTGAAGGCGCTTGATGTCCATAGCGATCTGACGGCGAAGGTCACCTTCTACCGTGCAGGTTCTGTCCATAACGTCTTTGATCTTGATAACTTCTTCGTCAGTAAGATCACGAACGCGTGTATCCGGGTTTACACCTGCCTCTGCGAGAATCTTATTGGAAGTTGTTCTTCCGATTCCGTAGATATAGGTCAGGCCAATCTCGACACGCTTGTCTCTTGGTAAATCCACTCCAGCTAAACGAGCCATTGTGTTTCCTCCTTGGTGTAGTTACGTTGTAATAGTGATACCCCTTTCGGGTTTCCTAACTGGGGTTTCGGGGATATCGAAACCCAGCCGTGACGGGTAAAACATCATTCTTTTATGTCACGACCTTTCCGGTGAAATGACGCACCGGTGTCAAGCACTATATCTCGGCTCTGTATATCTGCGTTTATAATTGAAAATGCAATTGCAACCGATTACATTCCCCAGGCATCGAAACGCTCGTTTAAGCTGATCTATAGTTTACAGTCTTATGCAGCCGCGCTTTCAGACTGTTTCAGGCTCAACAAAAATGTGACGGGTTATCAGCCCTGTCTCTGCTTGTGCTTCGGATTCTCGCAGATGATGCGAATGGAACCCTTTCTTTTGATAACTTTGCACTTCTCGCACATCGGTTTTACTGAAGATCTGACCTTCATGTTTTGTCCTCCTTTCGCACAGAAATGCGCAGTGATACCCAAAATGCGCGTTATCAATGATAACACGCATTTTCAAGGATCACAAGTATAAAATTGTATTTTTTTTAAAGCAATCGGCGCTTTGCACGATTTACTTGTCTCTCCAGATGATACGGCCCTTGTCAAGATCGTACGGGGAAAGTTCAATTGTAACTTTGTCACCCGGAAGAATACGAATGAAATTCATTCTGAGCTTGCCGCTGATATGAGCCAGAACAACATGCTTGTTCTCAAGCTCAACCTTGAACATTGCGTTCGGCAGCTTCTCAAGTACTGTGCCTTCTACTTCAATTGCATCTGATTTAGCCATGCTTTTCCTCCATCTAATTGATCGATCACGGTCTCATAGACCGGATCAGCTCTCTCTCTTCTTCCCCTGTGCAGGTCAGAAGCTCCGGATCACCTTCTGTAATCAGGACTGTATTTTCATAGTGTGCGGACGGTTTTCTGTCGGCTGTCTTTACAGTCCAGCCGTCTGCCATCCAGTCAACTCTTGCAGTACCGAGATTAATCATCGGTTCGATCGCCAGTGTCATACCCGGAACAAGTCTCATTCCTCGTCCGCGCTGTCTGAAATTCGGAATCTGCGGTGACTCATGAAGACTTGTACCGATTCCGTGTCCGCAGAGATCCTCTACAACTCCATAGCCGCGGTCAATGGCATACTGACCGATTGCTGCGGAAATCTCGTAAAGACGATGTCCGGCACGTGCATAACGAATTCCTTCAAAAAAGCTCATTCTTGTATCCTCAACAAGCTTTTTAACGGCTTCGTCCGTCTCGCCGACAATCCAGGTTCTGGCTGCATCCGAATGCCAGCCTTTCCAGATCAGTCCTGCGTCAAGGGAGACAATATCGCCTTCCTTTACGATCTTGTTCTTTTTCGGAATACCGTGTACAACCTCTTCATTAATTGATACACAGATAGATCCCGGATAGCCGTTGTAATTCAGGAAATTCGGAATGCCGCCAAGCCGGCGGATCTCCTTCTCTCCGAATTCATCAATTTCAAGTGTGCTGATTCCCGGTTTAATAAAATCTCTGAGAGCCAGATGTACCTCTTCGAGCATATGTCCGGAGGTGCGCATGAGTTCAATCTCCTGCGCCGATTTAACTGTAACAGGCATGTTTATTCACCAAGTTTTTCAACGATCTGTGCGAAGACAGTATCCATTGGCTGTGTGCCGTCAACCTCTGCCAGAACACCCTTTGCTGAATAGTAATCAATCAGCGGCTGTGTCTGTGCATGATAGACTTCCAGTCTGGTCTTGACTGTTTCCGGCTTGTCATCCTCACGCTGGATGATTGCGGATCCGCACACATCGCAGATACCTTCCTTCTTTGTCGGAATATATTTGATATGATAGGAAGCTCCGCAGCCCGGGCATGTTCTTCTTCCACCCATGCGCTCGATGATATTCTCATCCGGAACTTCGATATCAACAGCATAATCAATTTTTGTACCAAGCTTTTCCACTGCAGCATCCAGTGCTTCTGCCTGCGGGATTGTTCTCGGGAATCCGTCAAGAATAAAGCCCTTTTCGCAATCCTCCTTTGAGATGCGATCTGCTACAAGATCACATACCAGTTCATCAGGTACCAGTTTTCCGGCATCCATGAAGGACTTCGCCTTCTTTCCGAGCTCTGTGCCGTTTTTAATATTGGCACGGAAAATATCTCCTGTAGAGATGTGCGGAATACCGAAACGATCTGCAACGCGGACAGCCTGTGTTCCTTTGCCTGCTCCAGGTGCACCAAGCATAATCAGTCTCATGATCTATCTCCTTTCAATGCAACGACCCCTGTCGCTACCGATGTTGTTTAGACAATTAATTATAATTGATCAAAATGTCGAATGCAAGAAAGGCAGTACACCTAATGAAATTTGTCAATGCAGGCTGCATAAAAATAGCTGTCCCGGAATATGATTCCGGGACAGCTGAATGTACTTACTCACTAAGGAAACCCTTGTAATTACGTACAACCATCTTCGATTCGATCTGCTTTACTGCTTCAATCAGAACACCGACGATAATGATAATCGAAGTGCCGCCGAAGGAAACACTGGCGTGGAATACACCGTTGAAGAAGAACGGGATCAGCGCGATGATTACAAGACCGATCGCACCGATGAAGATGATATAATTCAGGATCTTATTGAGATACTCTACAGTCGGCTTGCCCGGACGAATACCCGGAATAAAGCCGCCCTGTTTCTTCATATTATCAGCAACTTCCAGCGGATTAAAAGTAATCGACGTATAGAAGTATGCGAAGAAGATAACAAGTACCACATAGATCACCGCGCCGATTGAATAAACCGGACGGGTAATATCAAACCACTTGCTTTCACTTAATGTGGAAAGCACGTTGCCGAGGACACCGCCTGCATTGGACTTTCCGGCAAATGTAGCAATGATACCCGGGAAAGACATAATAGAGGAAGCGAAGATAACCGGAATAACACCGGCTGTATTGATCTTCAGCGGGATATGTGTTGTCTGACCGCCGATCATACGGCTTCCAGCTGTCTTTCTGGAGTACTGAACCGGAATACGTCTCTGGCCGCCGTTCAGAAGAACGACGAGTGCAACCATGCCTGCAATAATAGCGGCAATAATCAGCACTGCGAGCGCACCCTTTGCAATTGTCTTGCCTGAGACAAATGTCTCATAAAGGCTTGTCAGATCCTGCGGAACACGGGAAAGGATGTTAATCAGAAGAACCATGGAGATTCCGTTTCCGATACCCTTCTCCGTCATCTGCTCGCCGATCCACATCAGGAAGCATGAACCTGCTGTCAGGGCAACTACAACCGTAAATGCCTTGATAAAATTCATGTTCGGGATCAGTCCCTGGTTGCCGAAACCGACAGCCATAGCGATAGACTCAAACAGGGAGAGACCAACGGTCAGATATCTTGTAATTGCTACAAGCTTCTTTCTGCCGTCCTCACCGTCTCTCTGCATCTCTTCAAGAGCAGGAATTGCAATGGTAAGAAGCTCAATAATAATAGATGCAGTGATATACGGTGTAATTGACAGAGCAAGGATGGACATACTCGAGAATGAGCCGCCGGTGAATGCGTCAAAGAAATTGAACGCATCACCGCCCTGCTCTGCAAACCACTGCTTGAAATATGCGTTATTAACGCCGGGGACAGGAATCTGGGAGCCAATTCGGATGATGACAAGACATAACAACACAAAACCAAGTCTGTGTCGGATATCCTTCACTTTAAGTGCGTCAACCATCTTTTTTAACATCTCAGATCTCCTCTACTGTACCGCCTGCTGCTTCGATTTTGCTCTTAGCACCTTCGCTGACAGCGTTGACCTTAACAGTAAGCTTCTTTGTAAGCTCACCATTGCCAAGAACCTTGACACCGTCAACGATCTTGGAGACAGCACCGGACTGAAGCAGAAGCTCCGGAGTAACTACTGTGCCGTCCTCAAAGCGATTCAGAACATCAACATTGATAGCTGCAATCACCTTGGAGTTACGATCTGTGAAGCCTCTCTTCGGGAGACGTCTGTATAACGGCATCTGGCCGCCTTCGAAGCCCGGTCTCGGTGCTCCGGAACGTGCCTTCTGACCCTTGTGACCCTTGCCTGCAGTCTTTCCGTTACCGGAAGCATGACCGCGGCCTCTACGGAAGTTGTCGTTCATCCGGGAGCCTTCAGCCGGTCTTAAATTAGATAAATCCATACCAATACCTCCCTGATTATTCAACTTCTTCTACTTTAACCATGTAGCCGATCTTAGCAAGCTGTCCGCGTGTAGCAGCATTATCCGGAAGGATAACGCTGGAGTTCAGCTTATGGAAGCCCATGGACTCCACAATCTTGCGGTTCTTCGGAACAGCGCCGATCGTTGATTTAACAAGTGTAATCTTTAATTTCTTGTCTGCCATGTCCTGCCTCCTTAACCAAGAATCTCTTCAACAGTCTTGCCGCGAAGACGTGCGACTTCTTCCGGAGTCTTGATCTCCTTTAAGCCAGCAAGTGTTGCGAAAACAACGTTCTGCTTATTGTTGGAGCCCAGAGACTTTGTACGGATGTTCTTGATACCTGCAAGCTCGATTACGGCACGAGCCGGGCCGCCTGCGATAACACCGGTACCTTCCGGAGCTCTCTTAAGGAGAACGCTGGCGCCGCCGAACTTGCCTGTGTTGTCATGTGTGATGCTGTTGAAATCTGTTCTTGCAACAGAAATCATGTGCTTCATAGCATCTTCCTTGCCTTTGCGGATAGCTTCCGGAACTTCGGCAGCCTTTCCGAGGCCGGCACCGACATGTCCGTTGCCGTCACCAACAACAACAAGAGCAGAGAAGCGCATGTTGCGGCCACCCTTTACAACCTTAGTGACACGCTTGATCGCAACGACTCTGTCTTCCAGGCCGTTATCTTCCTTATCTCTTCTTCTATCATCGTTTGATCTCATGTGCGTTTTCTCCTTTAGAATTCAAGACCTGCTTCTCTGGCAGCATCAGCAAGCGCCTGGACCTTACCCTGATAGATAAAGCCGCCGCGGTCAAAGACAACAGTCTTGATGCCGGCCTGAAGAGCCTTCTCAGCGATTGCCTGGCCTACCTTTGCAGCTGCTTCCACAGTATCTGTGAACTCAAGGCCTTCAGCAACGTCCTTCTGGAGAGTCGATGCAGAGACAAGTGTCTTTCCTGCAATATCATCGATAATCTGCGCATACATATGCTTGTTGCTGCGGAATACAGCGAGTCTCGGGCAGGATGCTGTGCCGCTGATATGGAAACGCATTCTCTTATGCTTCTTTACACGGATTGCCGCTCTTGACGGTTTCTTAATCATAATTTACGCTCTCCTTTCTTTATTTTTTACCGGTCTTACCAACCTTACGGCGGATAATCTCATCAGAATACTTGATTCCCTTGCCCTTATACGGCTCCGGAGCTCTCTTGCTGCGGATTTCTGCTGCATACTGGCCAACCTTCTCCTTGCTTGTGCCGGAGACGATGATCTTATTGCCGTCGACCTTGGACTCAACACCTTCCGGATCTTCCATCTCTACCGGATGGCTGTATCCAAGAGAAAGAACGAGCTTCTTGCCCTGCTTCTGTGCCTTATAACCAACACCGTTTACTTCCAGGGTCTTGGTGAAGCCTTCGCTTACACCAACAACCATGTTATGAAGAAGTGCACGTGTAAGGCCGTGGAAAGCCTTGTTTTCTTTCTTGTCGTCCGGTCTGCTGACGATAACTTCGTTATCCTTCTTCTCGAAAGACATTGCCGGAGCAAATGTTCTCTCAAGCGTACCCTTCGGTCCCTTAACCGTTACGACGTTTCCGTCTTTAATGTCAACTTCAACACCGGCCGGAATTACGACCGGAAGCTTGCCGATTCTTGACATGCTTATTATCCTCCTGACTTAGATTGTCGGAAGAACCATCTGCGGTTCTTCTGTTTTCAGCCTGCAAATGTGTAAATTGATTTACCAGACGTATGCAAGAACTTCGCCGCCGATCTGGAGCTTTCTTGCCTTCTTGTCTGTCATGACGCCCTGGCTTGTAGAGATGATCGCAATACCAAGACCACCGAGAACCTTCGGAAGCTCCTCGCTGTTGGCATAGATACGAAGACCCGGCTTAGAGATTCTCTTCAGACCGGAGATGATCTTCTCGTTCTTGTCAGCGCCGTACTTGAGTGTGATATGAAGTGCCTTCTCAACACCTTCGCCGATGATATCGTACTTTGCGATAAAACCCTCGTCAACAAGAATGTCAGCAATAGCAAGCTTCATCTTGGACACCGGAACATCGACTGTATCATGCTTAGCAGTGTTAGCGTTACGAATTCTCGTAAGCATATCTGCGATCGGGTCGTTTGTTGTAGTCATTCCTATGACTCTCCTTTCTTGCGCTCTTTACCAGGATGCTTTCTTAACACCCGGAATCTCGCCCTTGTAAGCGAGCTCACGGAAGCAGACACGGCAGATTCCGTATTTTCTTAATACGGAATGCGGACGTCCGCAGATTCTGCAGCGTGTATATTCTCTGGTAGAGAACTTCGGCTTTTTGGCCTGCTTTAACTTCATAGATTTCTTAGCCATATTATTCGATCTCCTTATTTTGCGAACGGCATATTGAATAAACGGAGCAGTTCACGAGCTTCTTCGTCTGTCTTAGCAGTTGTTACGAAGATGATGTCCATGCCGCGAACCTTATCAATCTTATCGTACTCGATTTCCGGGAAGATAAGCTGTTCCTTGATGGCTAATGCGTAGTTGCCTCTACCGTCGAATGCATCCGGGCTTACACCGTGGAAGTCACGGACACGCGGAAGAGAAAGGTTGATCAGACGATCAGCAAACTCATACATTCTCTCACCGCGAAGTGTTACCTTGCAGCCGATCGGCATGCCTTCACGAATCTTGAAGTTCGCGATAGACTTCTTTGCCTTGGTGCGGATAGCCTTCTGACCTGTGATGGTTTCCATATCAGTTACAGCAGCATCCAGGAGCTTTGCATTCTCCTTAGCTTCACCGACGCCCATGTTGACGACGATCTTTACAAGCTTCGGAATCTCCATAGGATTCTTGTATTCGAATTTTTTCTGCATAGCGGCAGCAATTTCACTGTCGTACAGTTCTTTCATTCTGCTCAAATCTATGGCCTCCCTTCTTATTCAATCGTCTCGCCGGTTGCCTTGGCAACGCGGACCTTCTTGCCATCCTCGATCTTGAAACCAATTCTCGTCGGCTTGCCCTTGTGCAGGTACATAACGTTGGAGATGTTGATCGGGGCTTCCATGCTGACAATACCGCCCTGCTGATTCTGAGCGCTCGGTTTCTGATGCTTAGAAACCATGTTTACGCCCTCAACAATGACAGTGTTCTTCTTTACGTTGACAGAAAGAACTTTGCCTTCCTTGTCCTTATCTTTACCGGTGATGACCTTAACGTTATCACCCTTCTTAATCTTTAAAGATGACATCTATGAGGTTCCTCCTTATAATACTTCCGGAGCAAGTGAGACGATCTTCATGAACTGCTTCTCACGGAGCTCACGGGCAACCGGTCCAAAGATACGAGTACCTCTCGGTGTGTTGTCGTCCTTGATGATGACAGCTGCGTTATCATCAAACTTGATGTAGGAGCCGTCTTTTCTGCGAGCGCCGTGCTTTGTACGAACTACAACAGCTCTTACGACATCGCCCTTCTTGACAACGCCTCCGGGTGTTGCATCCTTAACTGTAGCAACAATCGTATCGCCGATATATGCATATCTTCTGGTTGAACCGCCGCTGACACGAATGCAGAGGATTTCCTTAGCACCGGTATTGTCGGCCACCTTTAATCTGGTTTCCTGCTGTACCATTCTCAGTATCCTCCTGAAATTACTTCACTTTCTCAATGACCTGGACAAGTCTCCATCTCTTATCTTTGGACAGCGGTCTTGTCTCCATAACCTTGACTGTATCGCCGATGCTGCACTCGTTGTTCTCGTCATGAGCCTTCAGCTTGTAAGTCTTCTTAACGATCTTCTTGTACAGCGGATGCTGAACATGATCTTCAATTGCAACGACAATGGTCTTGTCCATCTTATTGCTGACAACCTTGCCGACGCGTGTCTTTCTCAGATTTCTCTCTTCCATCTATTATGCCTCCTTTGCGGACTGCTGGGCGAGGACAGTCTGGATTCTGGCAATGTTTCTGCGAACTTCCTTAATTCTTGCTGTATTGTCAAGCTGGTTCGTCGCATTCTGGAATCTCAGATTGAAGAGCTCCTTCTTTGCTGCAACGAGTTCATCATTCAGCTCAAGAGCTGACTTTGAACGCAGCCCCTCTAAATATTTACTGTTCTTTGTCATGCCTCTTCACCGCCTTCTTCGACCGGTGCTTCTACTTTCGCGGAAGCGCTTTCTTCATACTGGGCGTCGCATTCTTCCTTGGACATGATCTTGCATGTGCACGGAAGCTTGTGCATAGCAAGACGAAGAGCTTCTCTTGCGTCTTCCTCTGCAACACCTGATACCTCAAACAGGACGCGGCCCGGTTTTACAACTGCTACCCAGTAGTCAACAGAGCCCTTACCGGAACCCATTCGAGTTTCAGCAGGCTTTGCCGTAACCGGCTTGTCCGGGAAAACATCGATCCAGACCTTACCGCCACGCTTCAGGTATCTTGTAAGTGCGATACGGGCAGCTTCGATCTGATTTGATCTCATCCAGCAGGGTTCTGTAGCGATCAGGCCGAACTCACCGTAGTTGATTCTAATGCCTCTGCTCGGCTTGCCTCTCATGGAACCGCGCATCTGCTTTCTATGCTTAACTCTCTTCGGCATTAACATAATTACTGTTCACTCCCTTCCTTAGCTCCCTTGGTCGGAAGGATCTCACCGTTGTAGACCCAAGCCTTAACGCCGACCTTTCCGTACTGGGTGTCTGCTTCTGCGAAACCGTAATCAATGTCCGCACGAAGTGTCTGAAGCGGGATGTTGCCTTCGCTGTATGTTTCCTTACGTGCCATATCAGCACCGCCGAGACGGCCGGAAACGGAAGTCTTAACACCCTTAGCGCCTGCGCGAAGTGTTCTCTGCATTGTAGACTTCATTGCGCGGCGGAAGGAAATACGGTTCTCAAGCTGAAGGGCAATGTTCTCAGCAACGAGCTGAGCATCGCGATCCGGACGCTTGACTTCCTTGATATCAATGAGGACCTTACGGCCAACCTTCTTGGAAAGTTCAGCCTTAAGCTTCTCAATTTCAGCGCCCCCCTTGCCGATAACAAGACCCGGCTTAGCTGTGTGGATTGTAACCTTGACGCGATCAGAAGCGCGCTCGATTTCAATCTTGGAAACGCCGAAGCTATATAATCTCTTCTTCAGGAATTCTCTGATCTCGTGGTCTTCGATCAGGAAATCAGCGAAATCCTTCTCTGCATACCACTTAGATTCCCAATCCTTGATCACACCGACTCTTAAGCCGTGCGGATTTACTTTCTGGCCCATGTGTGTCCTCCTTTACTTCTCATCCAGAACAATCGTGATGTGGCTGGTGCGCTTCAGGATGCGGTATGCGCGGCCCTGGGCACGAGGCTGAATGCGCTTCATTGTTGTAGCTCTGCCTGCGTAGCACTCGGCAACATAAAGGTTGCTGCGATTCATGCCGTCGTTGTTCTCGGCATTAGCGATCGCGGATTCAAGAAGTTTTTTGATTACGGCTGATGCGTATCTCGGGCTGTACTCAAGAATACCGATGGCTGTTTCTACATCCTTGCCACGGATTGCGTCAAGTACGAAGCAGGCCTTCTGTACAGAGATTCTGGCGTTAGAAAGACGCGCATGCGGCCTGATTTCTCTCTTTGTTTCGTTTCTCTCCCGCTTAATCTGGGATCTGTGTCCTTTAGCCATTATTGTTCTCCTTTCGAATCAGGCTTATCTGACAGAACTCTTGGACTCGGACTTTGTATGACCCTTGTAAGTTCTTGTAGCTACGAACTCACCGAGCTTGTGTCCGACCATATCCTCTGTCACATAAACCGGAACATGCTTTCTTCCATCGTGAACGGCAAATGTATGTCCCACAAAACTCGGGAAGATCGTTGAACGGCGGGACCAGGTCTTGATGACTGCCTTATCGCCGCTGGCGTTAAGGGCATCGACCTTCTTAAGCAGATGTGCGTCTGCGAAAGGACCTTTCTTTAATGAACGTGACATGTCTATCCTCCTTATCTACCGGCAGAACCGCTGCCCTTGCCATTTCTTCTTCTGACGATCAGCTTATCGGACTGCTTCTTTTTAGCTCTTGTCTTATAACCAAGTGCCGGCTTGCCCCACGGTGTGCACGGACCCGGACGACCAATCGGTGCTCTTCCTTCGCCGCCGCCGTGCGGATGGTCATTCGGGTTCATAACAGAACCGCGAACCGTCGGACGGATACCCATATGTCTCTTACGACCAGCCTTACCGATGTTGATCAGGTTGTGATCGCCGTTGCCTACGACACCGATAGTAGCGCGGCACTCGATCGGAACCATTCTCATCTCACCGGACGGAAGTCTCAGAGTAGCGTACTTGCCTTCCTTAGCCATCAGCTGAGCGCTGTTGCCTGCGGAACGAACCATCTGGCCGCCGCGGCCCGGCTGAAGCTCAACATTATGAACAAGAGAACCTACCGGAATAGCGGAAAGCGGCAGGCAGTTACCGACTCTTACTTCTGCTTCAGAGCCGCTGACAACCTTCTGGCCAACCTTCAGTCCTTCCGGAGCGAGGATGTATGCCTTCTCGCCGTCTGCGTAGCAGATCAGAGCGATGTTAGCTGTACGGTTCGGATCATACTC
>JAUNAG010000135.1:0-5253 GCA_030527685.1 Lachnospiraceae bacterium
TCACCTTAAGAAAGGGAGAGATTCATGCTCTCATGGGTGAGAACGGAGCAGGAAAGTCAACACTGATCAAGGTTCTTACCGGTGTATATGCAAAGGACGGCGGCGAGGTCTATATAGCCGGAAAGAATGAACCGGTGGTGATTCGCTCTCCGCAGGACGCACAGAATCTTGGCATCTCAACGGTTTATCAGGAGATTACACTCTGCCCGAATCTCTCGGTCGCAGAGAATATCTACATCGGCCGTGAGAAGAAGGTGAAGGTCAACTGGAAGCAGATGCGCGAGGGCGCAGATGCGATTCTGAAAAATCTGGATATTCCCGCAAAGGCAACACAGCAGCTCGGCAGCTGCTCTCTGGCAGTTCAGCAGATGATTGCGATTGCCCGCGCCGTTGATATGGAATGCAAGGTCCTGATTCTTGACGAGCCGACTTCCTCACTGGATGAGCAGGAAGTGCAGAAGCTGTTCAAGCTGATGCGGGAGCTGAAGAGTCGCGGCGTCGGCATCATCTTCGTCACACATTTCTTTGACCAGGTTTACGAAGTCAGCGACAGAATTACCGTTCTCCGCGACGGCCAGCTGGTAGGAGAGTACCCGATCGCAGAGCTTCCGCGTGTCGAACTTGTTTCGAAAATGCTCGGAAAGGCTCTGGACGAAACGGCTGATATCAAGAGCGAGCAGGCAGCCTATAAGGCACCGGAAGGAAGCGCACCGGTTCTGGAAGCAAAGCAGCTACAGAGCAATGCCGGCATCGACCCCTTCGATTTCGAAATTCGAAAAGGTGAAGTCAACGGCTTTACCGGTCTTCTCGGTTCCGGCCGAAGTGAATGCGTCCGTTCGATCTTTGCAGCAGATCATGTAATCGGCGGCGAAGTAAAGATGAACGGCAAACCTGTGAAGATCCGCAAGCCGCTTGATGCCATGAAGAACGGTATCGCCTATCTGTCAGAGGACAGAAAAGGGGACGGCATTCTCGGTGATCTGTCCGTACGCGAGAATATCATCCTGGCAGCTCAGGTTCTTCGCGGCTTCGGAAAGCCGTTCTCAAGAGCAGAGGCAAACCGCTTTGCAGATGAATACATCAAGCTGCTGCAGATCAAGACAGCCTCCAAGGATACACCGATCAAGTCCCTTTCGGGCGGCAACCAGCAGAAGGTCATCGTTGCCAGATGGCTGCTGATGCATCCGGAATATCTGATCCTGGATGAGCCGACCAGAGGTATTGACGTAGGAACCAAGCTTGAAATCCAGAAGCTTGCATTGAAACTTGCGTCAGAAGGTATGAGCGTAACCTTTATCTCTTCTGAAATCGATGAGATGCTTCATACCTGCTCCCGTCTGATTGTCATGCGCGACCGCAAGGTCGTCGGAGAACTCTCCGGTGATGATCTGACACAGTCGAAGATTATGAGTACCATTGCAGGAGGTGAGAAGGTATGAAAGCACTGAAAAAGATGGCATCAAACCAGATCTTCATACCGCTCGTGACCTTATTGCTGCTGGCACTGTTCAACCTGATTGCAGATCCGTCCTTCTACCGGATCTCACTTGGATTAAGCAGTTCGGGACATAAGGTACTGTCCGGCTACCTCATTACGATTCTCGACTCCGGTTCAGAGCTTGCGATTCTTGCAATCGGCATGACACTGGTCACCGCAGCCAGCGGCGGACAGGATATTTCAGTCGGTGCGGCCATTGCAATCAGCGGCAGCGTGCTGCTTCGCCTGCTCTGCGGCCCGACAGCAGATTCTCCGGTATACCTGATGCCGGTAGCCTGCGCCTTCATCATCGCCATGATGGTATCCATGCTGTTCGGCGCCTTCAACGGCGTTCTGGTGGCAATCTTCAAGATTCAGCCGATGATCGCAACCCTGATTCTCTACACGGCAGGCCGCTCCATCGCTGCATGGATCAACCACAACCAGCTTCCGGTCGTCAATGAGCCCTCCTTCGCCTACTTCGGCGGATTCATTCCGGGCATTGCCGTTCCGACACCGTTCCTGATCGCCCTGATCTGCATGGTCTTGATCGCTCTGGTACTGAAGTTCACCAACCTCGGCTTCTATACACAGTGTGTCGGTATCAACGAGACCTCCTCCAGATTAAACGGCATCAATCCGGTTGCCATGAAGATTCTTGCCTATGTGATCATGGGAATCTGCGTTGCGGTAGCAGCTCTGATCAAGGTCAGCAGAATTTCGAGTATCAACTATTCCGTTATTGCACAGAACATCGAGATGGATGCCATCCTCGCAGTTGCACTCGGCGGCAACAGCCTGGGCGGCGGCAAGTTCAATATCTGGGGCTCCATCCTCGGTGCATACGTCATTCAGTTCCTGACAACCACGCTGTTTAAGTTCAACGTTCCGTCAGTCGCACTTCCGGCCTATAAGGCCATCGTCGTCATCCTGCTCGTAGTGGCAAGTGCACCGACCGTCCGTGCGAAATTTGCGGGACTTCGCAAGATGAGAAAGACACAGGAGGCATGATCGAGATGAAAAAGAATTCAAAAAAATCTCCGATGACAGACTCCAATCTTCTTCTGCTGATTACCATCACAGTCTTCTTCGCGATGTATATCTTTGCAGTCGTTGTACAGAAAGGAGCCTTCACAAAGCCGCAGACATTACTGAATATTCTGAATGAAAATGCAGCCCTCCTGATCATTGCGTGCGGTCTGAGCCTTGTCATGATCACCGGAAGCATCGATATCTCGGTTGGCGGCGTGACTGCACTGATCACGATGACCTGCGCAGTATATCTGGATTATCATGACGGAAATGTATTCGTGGCATTTCTGATCGCACTGGCTATCGGCCTCGCCTTCGGTCTTGTCCAGGGCTTCCTGATCGCCTATCTGGAGATTCAGCCTTTCATTGTCACACTGGCAGGCATGTTCTTTGCCCGCGGCATGACAACGATCGTCAATTCGACACCGTTCAACGTTGCCAATGAAGGTTTTAAGGCACTGAAGAGCACCAGAGCCTACATTCCGTTCATCGGTTCGGTCAACAAAAAGGGTGTATTCGTCAACGCTTATGTGGAACTCGGCGTCATCATCGCCCTGATCGTAGTTGCTGTGATGTTCTGCATCCTGAAATGGATCCGTCTCGGCCGTAATTTCTACGCCATCGGCGGAAACCAGCAGAGCGCTCTGATGCTTGGTATCAACGTTAAGCGCACAAAGTTCCTGGCACACCTGATCTGCAGCCTGCTGGCAGGTATCGGCGGCTTCGTCTATTTCATGCATGTCGGCTCCGGATCTCCGTCCCATGCATCCGGTCTGGAGATGAATGCGATTGCATCCTCCATCATCGGCGGCACGATGCTGACAGGCGGTGTAGGCAATATCATCGGAACCTTCTTCGGCGTGCTTTCACTGAACACCATCAAGCTGATCGTATCTTCCTTCGGACTCAGTGAGGCATGGTGGGTAGGTATCACGGTAGCAGCCATGCTCTGCCTCTTCCTCGTCATTCAGAGTATCGTTATGGCCAGAACAAAGGGCAGAAAAAAGAAAGATTAAATACCGTAAAAAGAAGTATGAAAACAGGATGACCGGAGGGATTTCGGACATCCTGTTTTTCGATTATAATAGGCGGGTGGCTGTTTGAAAGTGAGCATCTGTTTTCGACAGAGTCTGTGAAGCAGAACATAGCGTGATTCAGAACAAACCTTGCAGCGGGGAGCATCTGTATGCTGAGAGTATTTCTTGTAGAGGATGAATTCATCATCCGGGAAGCAATTAAAAAGACAATTGACTGGAATGCAGCCGGCTATGAACTGGTCGGTGAGGCGGGTGACGGTGAAAAGGCCTACCAGCAGATTCTGAAGACAGAACCTGATATTCTGGTGACCGATATCCGTATGCCGTTCATGGACGGTCTCGAGCTTTCCAGACTTGTCAGAAGAAAGCTGCCTAAAACCAGAATCGTGATCTTAAGCGGCTTCGATGATTTCGAATATGCAAGAGAGGCCATCACAATCGGTGTCGACGAGTATCTTCTGAAGCCTGTATCAGGTGCCAGACTGCTGGAAACACTGGACCATGTCAGCGCCGGAATCGAAGAGGACAGGCAGCAGCAGAGTTACAAGGAGATCTATGAGGCGGAGCATGCAGAGCGTGTGAAGCTGGAGCGACAGCAGTTCGTGCGCAGCGTAATCGACGGCCGTCTGCAGATGGCAGAGGCACTGGAGGTCGGCGCGCAGCTCGGCATCAGTCTGGAAGCGGAATATTACTGCGTGGTGCTTCTGCAGGCCTGTGAAAAGAACGGGGCGGAAGGGAAGGCCGGTGACAGCCGCTTTACGGACGCCATGACCACAATCTCTGATATGGCAGAGCAGCTGCCGTATCTCGGCCTTTACGAGCAGATAGGCGGCGTCTTATGTCTGCTGATTATGGCTCAGAACGAGGCACAGCTTAAAGAACGCGTCAGCGCTGAGATCGCAAGGGCGATGGGCATCCTGGGAGGCACAGAAGAGACGCTGTTTTTTGCATCTGTCGGTCGTCCGGCGGAGCGAATCAGCGGCATTCATCAGTCCTACAGCGATGCAAGCAAGCGCTTTGCAGGCCGTTTTCTGTGCGACACCAGCAGAATTTTTTCGTATGAGGATGCGGAAGAGGAGACGAAGACAGCCGGCGAGCAGAATACATCGGCTGCATTTTCCCTGGCAGGCTTTGATCTGGGAAGAATAGACCGGAACCGGATCACCTTCTTCTTAAGAAGCGGAACCGAGGAGGAAGTCGAGGCCTTCGTGGAGAGCTGCTTCTCCGACATCAGCAGCGGCTATCTGAATTCGCAGATGGTGCGCCAGTATATCGTGATGGATATGTATCTGGCAACAGCGGCGTTTCTGCAGGCACAGGGAATTCCGTTTGACCAGATTGACCGGTGCCTCGGCCCGATGAAGAATCCGGCTGAGATTGTCACCCTGCAGGATACCATGGCATATCTTGTCTCGGTTTTCAGAAAGGCGCTGCAGGAGAGAAACCGCACATCGGAGGCGGGATACAGCTCCATCATTGCCGATGCAAAGAAATATATCTACAGGCATTTTGAAGAGGATGAGATCTCACTCGGAACCGTGGCCGATGCAGTCGGCGTGAGTGCCAATCATCTCAGCCGCCTGTTCAGCCAGGAGACGGAGACGACCTTTGTGGAATTCCTGACAGGTGTCAGGATGGAAAAGGCACGGGAGCTGCTGCTGACGACACAGCTGCCGAGCTCCGAGATCGGTGCCTGTGTGGGTTATG
>JAUNAG010000135.1:5263-6710 GCA_030527685.1 Lachnospiraceae bacterium
AGGAGTTCAGACAGAACGGCGGAGGCAGACAGAACTCATGAGTTTTGCGGGAAGAAAAAAACAGGGGCGGCCGCGCAGGGCGGGAATCCGGAAGAAGATCCTGATGCTCGTCTGGGCCTGCGTGGTGCCGATGGCGGCGGTTGCGATCTATGCGATCATAGCCATCAATTCCTTCTACCGGCAGTACGATAACAGTGTGCAGAACATCACCCGCATCAATGAGTTCAACATGACCTTTGAGCAGGAGATGTACCGCTCGATGTATTACATCATCGTGGAGGCCTATGACTGGAATAAGCTGAAAGGAACGGACGATTCGCAGAATCCCTACGTGCAGATCGAGACCTTTCAGGAGAGGCTGCCGGCGCTGCGTGCGGGAACGAAGGATTTCAAAAGTCTGAATGACATCGATGCGATCGAGCGGATGCTGCAGTCTCTGAAAAGCCGCGTGGATGACATTATTGTAAATGTTGAGGACGGCGGTCACTATGACGAGAATATGGACATGCTCTCGGACAATATCAACGTTCTGACCAGCCTGATTCAGAAGGATATCAATGATTATATCTCTCTGGAGGCGGCCAATATGGAGAGTGTCCGGCAGGATATCTCGGTGCAGGTCAGAGTTTCCATGCTGGCACTGGTGGTGATTGTCTGTATCCTGCTTGTGCTCACACTCCTGCTTTCTTCCAGAATCTCGAACACACTGACGGAGCCGATCCGCACGATGTGTCACAAGACAGAGCTTTTTGCAGGCGGTGATTTCTCTGTCCGCTATGATCCGAAGAGCGGTGATGAGCTGGAGACGCTGGCGGAGAGCTTCAACAGCATGGTGCAGGAGATCTCGAATCTGGTCGAGGATATCAAGACAGAGCAGAAGAATGCGAAGGACGCAGAACTTCGCCTGCTGCAGGCGCAGATCAACCCGCATTTCCTGTACAATACGCTGGATGCCATTATGTGGCTTGTGGAATCGGGCCAGAATGAGCAGGCAGTGAGTATGGTGGCTTCGCTTTCGAGCTTTTTCCGCACGACCTTAAGCAAAGGACGTGACTGGATCACGGTGCGGGAGGAGGAAAGTCATATCCGGAGTTATCTGGAGATTCAGAAGTTCCGTTATGCGGATATTCTGGATTACGAGATTGAAATTCCGAAAGAGATGGGCAGCTACTATCTGATGAAGCTGATGCTGCAGCCGATTGTCGAGAATGCGCTTTATCACGGCATCAAGAATAAGCGAGGCAAGGGTCTGATCAGGGTCAGCGGCCGTGAGGACGGGGATGATCTGCTGTTTATCGTGGAGGATAACGGCATCGGTATGATGCCTGCCGAGCTTGCGCGGATGCGTGGTCTGATTTCCGGAGAGATCAGCGGAGAGCATGACCAGCACGGCTACGGTATCGCGAATATTGCCCAGAGAATTCATCTGAATTACGGCAGCGAGTAC
>JAUNAG010000019.1 GCA_030527685.1 Lachnospiraceae bacterium
CGGTGTCTGCAAGGGCCGCGGAGGCTCGATGCATATTGCCGACAAGGATATGGGTGTACTTGGTTCCAACGGTATTGTAGGACCTTCTGTTGCGCTTGCGACAGGAGCCGCACTGGCTCATAAGAAAAGAGGAGAAGATGCCGTTGCCCTTGCATTTTTCGGAGACGGTGCTACGAATGAGGGAATCTTCCATGAATCCATGAATCTGGCATCGGTCTGGGGACTGCCGGTTCTTTTTACCTGCACCAACAACACATACGGTATGAGTACGCATATTTCGAGAGCAATGAAGAACACGAATATTGCGGACCGTGCCATTCCCTACTCCATGAAATCCTATACGGTTGACGGCAATGATGCGGAAGCAGTCTACAATACCGTGACCGAGGCACGCGCCTATGCGGCTTCCAGAATGGAGCCGGTGCTCATCGTGGAGAATACCTACCGTATTTCCGGTCACAGCAAATCCGACGGCAATCTCTACAGAACGAAGGAAGAGATTGCGTACTGGAAGCAGCTGGATCCGATTGTGCTGCATAAGGAAAAGATGCTGCAGCGCGGTCTGGCTGACCAGAAGGAACTGGATGAGCTTGACAGGAAAACAACGAAGATCATTGACGATGCAGTTCAGTTTGCTATCGCCAGCCCTTACCCGAAAGTGGAGAATATCTATGACGATGTCTATGCCGACTGAATTCGAACAGGCTTCAACGCAGGGCCGCCCGTCGCAGACGGAGATGACCTATGCACAGGCAATCCGTGAGGCTATGTGCGAGGAGATGCGCCGTGACAAGGATGTATTTCTGATGGGAGAAGACATCGGTGTCTATCGTGGTGCCTTCGGCGTCACACAGGAGATGTACAAGGAATTTCCGGACCGTGTGATGGATACGCCGATCTCCGAGGCAGGCTTCGTCGGCTGTGCAATCGGCGCAGCGGTGGAAGGAATGCGCCCGATTGTTGAGATTATGTTTTCTGATTTTATGAGCTGCTGCTGGGATATGCTGCTGAACCAGGCGCCGAAGATGCGCTATATGTTCGGCGGAAAGGTATCGGTCCCGATGGTCCTGAGAACGGCTTCGGGCGGCGGTACCGGAGCGGCAGCGCAGCACTCACAGTCTCTGGAGGCAATGCTCTGCCATATTCCGGGCTTAAAGGTTGTCGTTCCTTCTACCCCGTATGATGCGAAGGGACTGCTGAAATCTGCTATTCGTGACAATAACCCGGTTATCTTCCTGGAGCAGAAGCTTCTGTACCGAACAAAGGGAATGGTGCCTTCACATGATTACACGATTCCGCTCGGAAAGGCGGACATCAAGCGTCTCGGCACAGACTGCACGATTGTGACTTACGGCCGCATGGTGCAGACCTGTCTGGCAGCCGCAGAGACACTGGCAAAGGAAGGCATCCTGACGGAGGTAATTGACCTTCGTACACTGCTGCCGATGGATAAGAATACTATTGTCGATTCTGTCAGAAAGACAAAGCATCTGGTGATCGTTCATGAAGCCGTCAAGACCGGCGGACTGGGCGGCGAGATTGCCGCATCCATTGCGGAGTCAGATGCATTTTACTATCTGGATGCGCCGATCAGACGACTTGCTTCCGAGGATGTTCCGGTTCCGTTCTCACCGGTTCTGGAAAAGGGCATCCTGCCGAATGAAGAGAAGATCTGTGAGGCGGTACGTGAGACAGTCAGCTGATCCATGCAGCGAAAACGGTGAGGTTTATGGCAGATATTAAGGCGACGCCTTATGCGCGTAAGGTCGCAGCACAATATCATATTGATCTGGCGGCAGTCAGTCCGGGAGGACCGGACGGTGCCATTCATGCCCGTGACGTCATTCGCGCAAAGGACGGACGGAAAAAAACACCGGAGGCTTCCGTGACGCCTCTTGCACAGAGAATTGCGGAGTCGATGCACCTTGACCTGAAGGAGATCCGCGGAACCGGAATCGGCGGCCGCATCAGCAAGGCGGACGTGCTCCGCCATGCAGGCAGACAGGATATCCAGCTGCAGCCCGGTGAGCTGTGTCAGACCATGAACAGCATGAGACGGGCCATTGCGGCGGAGATGACGGAAGCGGCTCAGATTCCGACGGTGACGGTTACAACCAAGGTGGATGTGACCAGACTGACGGAGCTGCGTCTGGCTGTCAATGAAAAGAGAAAGGTTCACTATACGGTCAACGATCTGGTGCTGATGGCGGTTGCGAAGGCGCTGCCGAAGAACAAGAGACTGCTCTGCTCAGCTGCCGGGGACAGTATCATTTACAAAAATGACGTAAATCTCGGCATCTCTGTATCGCTGGACGAGGGAATCATTGTTCCGGTCCTGCGTGATGCGGACAAGCTGACAGCGGAGGAGCTGGCATCGAAGGCGCATGATCTGATCCGCAGAACAAGAGAGAAGAAGATTTCTCCCGATGAATGCCGGGGCGTGACATTTACGGTCACGAATCTGGGTATGTACGGCGTAGAGGCATTCACGCCTGTTCTGCACCTTCCCTGTGCGGCAATTCTGGGAGTCTGCTCGATTTACGACGGCTGTGCAGTGAAAGACGGCGCTGTGGAGGTCAGAAAGCTGATGCATATCTGTCTGACCTTTGACCATCGTCTTCTTGACGGTGCACAGGCAGCCAAGTTCAACTTAAGCGTCAGGGAATTCCTGGAGCATCCGGAAGCTCTCATTGGAGATCTTTAATATGGCAAAAGAAGTCTTTATGCCGAAAGCCGGCATGGATATGCAGGAGGGCACCATCATCAGCTGGCTCGTCGAGGTCGGCGATCAGGTGAAGGCGGGTGAACCCCTTCTTGAAATCGAAACTGACAAGGTGACAATGGAGGTCGAGTCTCCCAGCGACGGCACACTGCTGGTGCGTTACTTTGAGGCAGGAGCCGTTGTTCCGGTTGTCACGATCATCGGCTATGTCGGAGAGCCGGGTGAAAAAGTCCCGGACGGCCCGGCTATGGCCGGCGGATCTGCCCGTGCGGGCGATGAGAAGATGCTCATGGAGCAGTCTTCCAGAGATCCGGAAAAAACCTACGAATATCGTCTCGCTGTGATCGGTGCGGGTTCTGCGGGAATCCGTGCGGCCTTGAAGGCAGCGGCACTGGGACAGAGAGTGATTCTTTTTGAGGCGGGAACAGTCGGCGGATGCAATATCGTCCGCGGCGGTGTGCCGATGAAGACTTATATGCAGACGGCAGCGGATCTGGATGAGATCAGCCGCGCACGCGGAAGAGGACTCCGACTGAACGGTGAGATCAGCTTTGATCTGGCGGAGCTGCGAAGCTATAAGGATGAGATTGTTGAGAAGTTGTCTCAGGATACAAGAAAGCGTATGCGTGATGCAGGCGTGGAGCTTGTAATCGGTGAAGCCGAGATGATCGGCCGTCATCATATCAGAGCAGGACAGAAGACCTACAGGGCAGAGAATACGATTCTGTGTACCGGTTCTTTCTCCTCCAGGCTTCAGGCTGACGGTGTTGAGCAGCCGGAAATTGTGACACCGGAGGAGATGTTCGAACTTTCGGAGGTTCCGGAGAAGCTGGTTATTATCGGCGGCGGCGTGATCGGCTGTGAGATGGCAACAGCATGGAATCTCTTCGGTTCCGAGGTGACTGTGATCGAGATGCAGGACCATCTGCTTCCGACCTTTGATACGGAGGTGACGGATGCGGTGGCTGAATCGATGCGGGAGCGCGGCATCCGGATTGTGACTGGCGGAAAGGTAGCACGCTTTGACAGACGCAATAACAAGCCGGTCCTGGTTCTGGCTGACGGCTCTGAATATCCGGCGGATATTATTCTGACGGCTGTCGGACGGAAGCCGAATCTGTCTCCGCTCGGTGTCCTGAAGGATCGTATTGATTATGAGCGCGGCAAGATCATGGTTGATGAATACTGCCGCACCAATCTGGACGGCATCTATGCCTGCGGTGATGTGACAAACCAGAGTATTCTGGCACACTCCGCCATGAAGATGGGTGAGGCTGCAGCATCCACTGCCTGCGGAAGACCGAAGGAGGTTCACCTCAATCGTGCTCCCCTCAATCTTTATACGATTCCGGAAGCAGCCGGAATCGGTCTGACTGAAGCACAGGCTGCCAAAAACGGCGATATTATGATCGGCCGCTGCCCGCTTGCCTTAAATGAACGAGGCATCACGAGCGGCAGGACGGAAGGCTTTGTGAAGGTTATTGCGGATAAGGGATACGGTGAGATTCTCGGTGTTCATATCTTCGGAGGAACGGCGACGGAGATGATCGTGGAAGCCAAGACCATGATGGACATGGAGATTACCGTTTACGAAGTGAAGGACATCATGCATGCCCATCCGACCTGGTCAGAGGCTTTTATGGAGGCCTGTGCGGATGCAGTCGGAGAGAGGCTGATCCGGTAAGAACTTGCGGAAAGAGCAAAAGAATGTGCCCGGCACATTCTTTGCGCCGGGCACGGCTGCAAAGCGTCGGCAAACGCCTGTGCAGCGGAATGGCTGATCATGCGGACCGTTACAGGATGCGTTCCGGCGCTGTCCCCTTGGCTTCAAGCAGGACAAGGTCCGGAATGACATCGGAGAGAGAGACGACCTGATGATCCCGCAGCAGTGCATCCTGCAGAAGCTGCAGAAAGCTCTCGGCGGGGATGTGCTCAAAAAACGGAGCGAGATTGGTCACTCTGCTGCGAACGGAACGGATTCCGTGACGGAGAAGTTTTTCTTCAGGCGGAGTCAGGACCTGCTCCATCAGCTGCAGATTGACGTCATAGCAGATACAGCCATGAAAGAGAATACGATTCTCATAGATGCGGGCAGCTGTCCCGCAGAATTTGCGGTCATCCAGAAGAAGATCATTTCTTCCGCTGAAAGCAGCAGGAAGACCGAGCGAGTGCAGCGCATCCATGACCGGCTGTGCCAGCATTTTAAGAGAAAAGCTCTGATCTTCCGGGAGATCGGTGAACAGAGAAAAATTGATATTCCCTGCATCATGATAGACAGCTCCTCCGCCTGTTGTACGGCGGACAACGCTGATCTGTTCTTTTTCTGCGAAGGCAAGATTCACTTCTTCCTCTGCAGTCTGGTTTCTTCCGATTACAACGGTACGGTCATTCTGCCACAGGAGTAGAACCGTACCGTTTTGAACGTTCTTCAGAACCGCATCCTCAAACTTCAGAGTGCGGAGCGGACTGTGAAACGGCATTCTGTAAAAGAGCAGCTCTTCCGGAGAGGAGGCTGCCGGAGTATGTGTATGTAACATATGCAGATCCCTTTTTTGAGAAACGGTGTCCACAAAGCGGACATAGAAGTTTAGTATAGTGTATCAAAGATTTATCTGTGAAGGAGGTATTTTTCCATGAAAACCAGAACCATCAGCGGTGCAGTCTTAGTTGTCATCGCAGCTGCATCCTGCTATTTCGGCGGACCGGTTCTGCTCGCGGTCATGCTGTTCTGCTCTTTATTCGGACTGCATGAGATGAATAAGGCCAACGGACTTGAAGAACCGTCTGTTCTGACTCCGCTGACGGCACCGGGCTATCTGTTCGGTATTGCGTATTACCTGACACTTTTCCTGTCAAAGGGAAACGGAAGCCTGCTTCTTCCCATGCTTGCACTGGGACTGATGGGCTATATGACTGTTTATGTACTGACTTTCCCGCGCTATAAGGCAGAGCAGGTCATGGATGCCTGCTTCGGTTTCTTCTATGCCGTTCTGATGCTGAGTTTTGTCTATCTGATCCGCATCACAGAAAAAGGCGCACTTGCGATCTGGCTTGTATTCCTGACCTCCTGGGTTGCGGACACTTTTGCTTATCTGGCAGGCCGTGCATTCGGCCGTCACAAGATGGCTCCGGTTCTGAGCCCGAAGAAGACCATTGAGGGTGCTGTCGGCGGAGTACTGGCATCCGGCGTTGCAGGTGTGATCTATGCATTTGCGGCAGAGGGCGGGAGTGCTGTCCTGGAATATGCCCTCATCTGCATGGCAGGAGCTCTGATTTCCATCATCGGTGATCTGGCTGCTTCTGCGGTGAAGCGTGACCGCGGCATTAAGGATTACAGCCACCTGATTCCGGGACACGGAGGAATCCTCGATCGTTTCGACAGCATGATTTTCACGGCACCGGTGATTTACTTCCTGCTCCAGCTTCTGATTTACTGATACGGAGGTTTGATTATTGAAGTGGGTTATTGCAGTTCTGATTTTTTCTCTCCTGATTCTGTTTCATGAATTCGGGCACTTTCTGCTCGCGAAGCTGAACGGTGTCACGGTAGAGGAGTTTTCTCTCGGCTTCGGTCCGCGCATCTTAAGCGCAGTCCGGGGCGAGACCCGTTATTCGATCAAACTTCTTCTGTTCGGCGGTTCCTGCCGGATGAAAGGCATGATGGCCGAACTTGAAGATGATGAGTACGAGGATGACGATGAGGAAGAAGACGGGGACAGCGAAGAGGAAGAGCGCAGACGCCTCGAAGAGGATGCCGAAGGCTCCTTCCTTTCGGCTTCCCTCGGACAGCGTGCAGCCATCATCTTTGCCGGTCCGTTTTTCAACTTCCTGCTTGCATTTATATGCTCCGTCATCGTGATCTCGGTTGTCGGCTACGATCCGGCACTCGTGGTGCAGGTCGCGGAAGGATCGCCTGCCGCACAGGCAGGTCTGCAGGCCGGAGATACGATTACCTCCTTCAACGGAGAGAAGGTTGTCATCGGAAGAGATCTGGATACCTGGTTTATGTTTCAGGATCTGAAGGCGGATACGGAGATCAGTCTGACCTATAAGAGAGACGGAAATTCCTATGAGATTTCCTTCCTTCCGGAGACAATCCGCCGCTACATGATGGGTCTGACCTACAGTCTCGATTCTGAAAATGCAGTTGTCGACGCTGTCTCTGTGAACTCTCCGCTGGACAACGC
Source organism: Lachnospiraceae bacterium (assembly GCA_030527685.1). Lineage (GTDB taxonomy): Bacteria > Bacillota > Clostridia > Lachnospirales > Lachnospiraceae > Chordicoccus. Next base: position 6,910 of record JAUNAG010000019.1, read on the forward strand.
GGGCATCAGAAGCGGTGATATCATCACTGCCGTAAACGGAACGGAAATCACAACGGGGCAGTCGCTCTATGATTATTTCCAGGCGAATACGATGGACGGCAGTGAGATGAGTCTGCAGATCAGCCGAAGCGGAAGAACCTATGAAAAAACGCTGACACCGGTGTTCACGGATTATGTCCGTCTCGGCTTCAGCTACAACCTCGGCCGCATTACGACGACACCGGCGGGAGTCCTTCGCTACAGCTTTACAGAGCTCCGCTACTGGATTGTATCTACCGTGAAGTCACTCGGCGGCATGTTTACGGGACGATTCTCGGTCAATGATCTTTCCGGTCCTGTCGGAATTGTTGATATTGTCGGCACGACCTATGAGGAGGCAAAGGAAGACGGGCCTGTCATGACCTGGATGAATATGCTGAATCTGATTATCCTGCTTTCGGCAAACCTGGGCGTGATGAATCTGCTTCCGCTTCCTGTTCTGGACGGCGGACGGCTGCTGTTCATCCTGCTGGAGGCACTGCGCGGAAAGCCGCTGAGTCAGAAGGTGGAAGCCTCCATTCAGACGGTTGTAGCCGTGCTGCTGATTCTGCTGATGGTCTATGTCATGTATCATGATCTGCTTACACTGATAGCCGGATAAGGGAACGACCGGAGGAGCAAGCTTCCGATGCAGTTTCAGAATCGGATAAAGTGAACGGATATGGTACGGTTCAGAAAAGAGATGAGAGGGACGGAGATGAAGAAGATTCAGAGAATGTTATACAGAACAGCAGGCTGCATCGCTGTCCTTCTGTGTCTGTTTCTTGCTCCGGCAGCGGTGGAGGCCGCTTCCTATACAACTGTCTGCAACGGTGTGGATTACGCCTCAGTTTATGATTACAGCTATTACTGCAAGCGGTATCCGTCCGTCAAAAGCCGCTACGGCGGCAACCCGTCAAAGGTTGTGGCACATTTTGCAAAATACGGCATGAAGGACGGAAAGACGGGAAAGGATCCGAAGAAGTTTCCGCAGGCAAAGCCGGGATCAGCGACCTATAACAGGCTGATGATGCTGAACTATTATCCGTCCGGCAGGCTGACACAGGCTTATGCAGACGGGGCGAAAACAGCAGGTACGTGGAATAAGCGCGTGATGAAGATGATCGCGGTCATTGGAACGGGAGGAGGCTATTCTACCGGAGCCAATGCATTTGCCGCATTACAGAATGCTTTCACGCTTTCAGGCGGAAAAGGCTCTGTGAAGATGAACAGACTGAGTCCGTCCTTCTGTTCGGATGCCGTCTACATGCTGGTGCTGAAGACACTTTCCTACTGGAATGACCGCTACAGAATTTCAGAGAAGGCGTGGATCAATCTGCGTCCCTACTGTGTGAAGGGCATGAAGTATCCGGCACAGGACGACGGCACGGGAGCCTGGGGCATGGCCAATGCCAACGGACCGGGATTTGCCGTTCTTGCAAAGAAACTCGGTGCCGGAAAGAACACCCTGATCCTGAACCGGAAGGAATACAGCAGTGAGAAAAAGTACTGGGCCGCATGGGACAGCGCCGTTCCGGGAGATGTGATGAAGATCTTCCGTTCATCAAAGATCGGCAAATCCGAGCAGGGGCATCTGGTGATTTATCTCGGCCGCAAATCAGCCATGTCAAACGGAAAGCGCGATGACATCATCTACTACTGGTCATCTCAGAAATCCACGAACGGCAAGGGCATCACAAGCTGCCGTGCATCGCAGATCTACCGGGCTGTACTGACGAAGATCACGAAGCCCGCTGCTTTCAATGCAGCAGCCTCCCTTTCTCCGAAAACAAAAAACAGCTGGCTGTTTGCTCTGAAGGAGCAGAAGGATGTCAGCGTTTCAGAGATGAAGAAAAAGATCTGAACATTTTACAGCAGGGAACAGCAGATGACTGCGGAGAATCCGCCGTCCGGGCTGTTCCCTGTCTGCATTGACAAATGTTTCTGCATCCACTATGTTAATGATACAGAATCCTGTTATCAGATCATCACCTGATGAAAGAGAGTTGCCATGCAGCGAAGAGATACAAAACAGAGAAGACTGGTACTTGAGAATATTCAGTCACGCTGTGACCATCCGACAGCAGATGAAATCTATCTGTCTGTGAGAGAAAAGGATGAGCACATCAGCCGCGGTACGGTGTACCGCAATCTGGAGTACTTAAGTGAAAACGGTACGATCGCTCATCTGCGTTTTGCGGGGATCGGCCGCTATGACAGAAATACGGTTCCGCACAATCATCTCTACTGCGTTTCCTGCAGAAAGGTGATCGATGTGACGGGCGGACAGGCGCATACGGAATGGGATCAGGCAGTGGAGAAGGAGACCTCTTACCGGATTATCGGGCACAGTACTGTATTTGAAGGCATCTGTCCCGAATGTCTGAAGAAAAAGGTATCCGTATGCAATGAAGGTGTATAATAGACGGGAGAAGTTATGAAGCTGATTTCATGGAATGTAAACGGATTAAGAGCTGTTATCGGAAAGGGTTTTCAGGAGATTTTTGAGTCTCTGGATGCCGATCTTTTCTGTCTGCAGGAAACCAAGATGCAGGAGGGACAGGCCGTTCTGGACCTTCCGGGCTATGAGCAGTATTTTAATTATGCGGAGCGGAAGGGATATTCCGGCACAGCAATCTTTACAAAGCGCCACCCGCTGAACGTCACTTACGGAATCGGTGTGGAAGAGCATGACCACGAGGGCCGTGTCATTACGCTGGAATTTGAGGACTTTTATTTCATTACGGTATATACGCCGAATTCGCAGGACGGACTGAAGCGTCTGGAGTACAGAATGCGCTGGGAGGATGACTTCCTGGCCTATGTGAAAAAGCTGGATGCGGTGAAGCCCGTGATCTGGTGCGGCGATCTGAATGTGGCGCATCAGGAGATCGATCTGAAAAATCCGAAGACGAACCGGAAAAATGCCGGTTTCACGGACGAGGAGAGAGCAAAGCTTTCTGTCGTTCTGGAGAGCGGATTTACGGATACCTTCCGTTATTTCTATCCGGACAGAACCGATATCTATTCCTGGTGGTCCTACAGATTCCGTGCAAGAGAGAAGAATGCAGGATGGAGAATTGATTATTTCATTGTCTCCGACAGACTTCGCGACAGACTTCAGGATGCGAAGATACTGACAGATATTTACGGCTCGGATCACTGCCCTGTGGAGCTTGATCTGAGAGATTAAAGAACGAGGAGGGGGTTACTATGTACTATGCCGGCGGTCGTTATGAAGCTTATGCCAGTCCGGTGAAACCGATCGGTGCAAAACACAAGCAGGTTTATCTGATCGGCAGCGGACTTGCCGCACTTTCAGGTGCATTTTTCCTGCTTCGGGATGCGCAGATGGACGGCTCACAGATTCATATCCTGGAAAAGAATCCTATTCCGGGAGGTGCCTGTGACGGTTATCACTTTGACAGCATCGGTTTTGTCATGCGCGGTGAGCGCCAGATGGATGAGCATTATGAATGTCTCTGGGATCTGATGCGTTCGATTCCGTCTCAGGATGATCCGGGACTCAGCCTTCTGGATGAGTTTTATCGTCTCAATAAGAAAGATCCGAACTATTCACTCTGCCGTGCAACGGAAAAGTGCGGCCAGGATGCGCATGTGGACAGTACCTTCGGACTTTCCGCCAATTCTCTGAAGGAGCTGACGCGCTTCTTCCTGACACCGGACGAGAAGCTGCAGGGAAAGAGCATTCAGGATGTCTTAAGCGAAGAGACGCTGCTCTCGAATTTCTGGTTTCATTACAAGACGGTTTATGCTTTCGAGAACTGGCACAGCGCGCTGGAGCTGAAGCGCTACTTAAGACGCTTTGCTCATCAGCTTGACGGTCTGGCTGATATGACAGCCTTCCGCTTTACGAAATACAACCAGTATGAGGCGCTGATTCTTCCGATTCTGCAGTACCTGGAAGAGAGAGGTGTTCAGTTCGAATACAATGTAAATGTGACCAATGTCGTTTTTGATACAGGCATGGGCACAAAGGCTGCCACCAGAATTGACCTTCTGCGTGACGGACAGGAGGAGAGCATCGACCTCACTGAAGATGACCTCGTATTCATCTCCATCGGCGGAAGTGTGGAGAATTCCACAATCGGCAGCCAGACAGAGACGGCGATCTTCAATGCGGAAACACATGAGGGCGACGGCTGGGAGCTGTGGAAACGGATTGCCGAGCAGGATCCGTCTTTCGGTCATCCGGAGGTTTTCTGCTCCACACCGGAACAGTCCAACAGAATGAGTGCCACCATCATGACACTGGACCGCCGCATCGTGCCGTATATCAAAAAGATCTGCAAGCGTGATCCGTTCTCCGGAAAAACTGTCACCGGCGGCATTGTGACCTGCAGAGATTCCGGCTGGCTTCTCAACTGGTCTGTCAGCCGTCAGCCGCAGTTCCGTGCGCAGGATCAGGACAAGCTCTGCATCTGGCTTTACGGCGCCTATACGGATAAGCCGGGCAATTATATTACAAAGACCATGCGCGAATGCACCGGCATCGAGATCTGTGAGGAGTGGCTGTATCATCTCGGTGTTCCGATCGATCAGATCGAGCATCTGGCGCAGTACAGCGCCAACACCGTTCCGGTGATGATGCCCTATATCACATCACAGATGCTGCCGCGTTCTGCCGGTGACCGTCCTGCAGTAGTCCCGGAGGGAGCTGTCAACTTTGCCTTTATCGGACAGTTTGCAGAGACACCGGGCGATGCCGTATTTACGGCGGAATACTCCGTCCGTACAGCCATGGAGGCTGTCTACAGCCTGCTGCGTGTGGACCGCGCTGTTCCGGAAGTCATGGGCAGTATTTCCGGTCTCAGGACAATGCTCGGAGCATGGCTCAGACTTCGCGACGGCCGCGCACTGCGCGAGATGAACCTCAACTGGTTTGAGAGACGTCTTCTGGCAAGAGTGTGCAAGAAGCTGAAAGGAACAGAGCTGGAGAAGCTGCTGGAGGAATATAAGCTCAACTAAAAAAGCTGTCTCAGGAAAGACAGCTAAAAACCGGCAGAAGAGTTTAAGCTCAACTGAGAGAACAGAAAATACTGCCGGAAGAGTTTACTGCTTTAGCTGAAATGAAAAGCAAAGGGCACGGACAGCACACAGGTCCGTGTCTCTTTTCATACAGAGGCTGTCTCTGTATTTCGGAAAAAACATCCGGTTTCACTTTCTGAACACATCTCACTTTTAATATGGATAAGAAACTTTTAACTGATCATGTCTGAGAACTGCATTGTGCGGTTCCGGGCGGAGGATGCATTTTTGATTGAAGTAAAACATCTGACAAAGCTTTATGGCGATTATGCCGCCGTTGACGACCTGAGTTTTACGGTCGAGGACGGCACGATCTACGGCTTTCTCGGCGTGAACGGCGCGGGAAAGACCACAACGATGAATATTATGACAGGCTATCTGTCACCGAGTGACGGAGAAGTCCTGATTAACGGCCATGATATCCTGGATGAGCCGGAAGAGGCGAAGAAGACTCTGGGCTATCTCCCGGAGATTCCGCCTGTTTATCCGGATATGACGGTTTATGAATATCTGGATTTTGCTGCTGAGCTGAAGGGCGTTCCGGGGAAGCAGAGAGCTGCGGAAATTGAGCGCGTCGCGGAGGAGCTGGAGCTGCAGAAGGTGATAAAGCGGCTGATCCGAAATCTCTCAAAGGGTTACAGACAGAGAGTCGGCTTCGCACAGGCGCTGCTCGGAGATCCGGAAACGCTGATTCTGGACGAGCCGACAGTCGGTCTCGACCCCAAACAGATTATCGAGATCAGAGAGCTGATCAAACGTCTCGGAAAGTCACATACCGTGATTCTGAGCTCCCATATCTTAAGCGAAGTGAGTGAGATCTGTGACCGCGTGCTGATTATTGATCAGGGCCGTCTGATCGCCTGTGACACACCGGAGAATCTGGCTGCCGCAAGAGAGCGCAGTGCGGTCCTCCGCATTCATTCGGAGGGATCGGTGGAACAGGTTCGAAAAGCACTGCTGCCGGTTGCAGGTGAGGAAGAGCTTCTGAACGTATACAGGGAGCACAATGAGACCTGTGCGGAGATTACACTGACGGCAGAAACGGGAGATATCCGTGCATCTGTCAGCAGAGCACTGTTTCAGGCCAATCTGATGATTCTGGAGATGAAGACCGAGCGGGAGAGTCTGGAGAATATCTTCCTGGAGCTTACAGCAGATATCGCCCCGGTTTCGGATGTAGAGGAGGAACCGGAAGAATGAAAGCTGTATTGAAAAAGGAGCTCCGGGGGTATCTGACCAATATGACAGGTGCGGTGGCACTGGCTGTCATGCTTCTTGTTCTTGGTCTGATGTTCCGTTATTACAATCTGTATTACGGTGTTCTGACACTGCGCTATACCATCAGCAGCAGTCTGCTGATCTTCTATATTATTGTTCCGGTTCTTTCCATGCGCATCTTTGCGGAAGAGAAGAGGCAGCGCACGGATCAGCTTCTGCTGACCTCCCCCGGAAGTCTTCTTTCGATTGTCATGGGCAAATATCTGGCAGAGCTTCTGATCTTTGTGATGCCGCTGCTGATCTTATGTCTGTGCCCGCTTTTCATGAATGCCTACGGTGCTGAACCGCTTGTCTGGGATTATGCCTGCATCTTTGCCTTCTTCCTGATGGGAGCGGCTTATCTCTCTGTCGGCATGTTTATCTCGGCCTGTACGGAAAGTGCCATTATTGCAGGTGTACTCAGCATTGTATTTGTTATCACGACACAGCTTCTGAGCAGTATCTTTACGATTATCAGTTCCAGTGAGCTGGGATCTCTGCTGTTCCTGCTGGTACTCTGTGTACTGGCAGCCCTGCTGCTGTATTTTATGACAAAGCATTATTTTATCAGTCTCGGCATGGGAGCTGTTCTGGCTCTCTTCTGTATTCTGGGCTATTACCTGAAGCCGGACTGGTTCGGCGGAAAGACAGAGTCCGTTCTTCGCATTCTGGATTTCTCGACACATTTCGAAGACTTTATTGCAGGCTCCTTCAGCCTCTCTAATGCCGTATTCTTCCTGTCCTATGCAGTGATCGGCATTGTGCTGACCGTACAGGCTCTGGAAAAGAGAAGATGGAGCTGATGCCGGGTGCATTTGCATAAAGTCCACAGATGAGATGTCAACTGAAAGGATCAATATGATTTTTGGAAAGAAAAACAAAGAGACTGCAGCAGCGGATCTTCATGAGGACGAGGAGAAGCTCAGCGCCAGAGAAAGCCGCCTGAATAAAGCGAACCGCGCAGACGAACCGGATCCTGCAAGACGCAGAAAGAGGAGACTGGCGGCAAACGGCACTTATGCAGCGGCTATTACATCCGTGATTCTGATCGGTATTCTGATTGTGAATCTGATCATGCAGGCACTACCGAAGACTGCGACGGTCTTTGACCTTACCGATACGAAGCTGTTTTCAATCGGCACAACGACGGAGAATTTCCTCGATACGCTGACAGAGCCGGTTACAATCAGCATTCTGACCGAGACGGGACAGGAAGATGCCAGAATCACACGTCTTGCTTCCCAGTATGCGGCGCGCTCCTCCATGGTGACGGTGGAAGAGATCGACGTTGTCTCCAATCCGTACTTCTACAGAGACTACACGGATACGGCACCTGCACTCGGCAGTGTGATCGTACATGCGGGAGACAAATCGAAGGTCATTGATTACTACACCATGTATCAGTATGCCAGCGCCTATTCCTCTTCACCGGATGCATTCGACGGAGAGGGTCAGCTGACAGCGGCAGTGGCCTATGTCACGAATAAAAATACAGCCCGTGTGTATTACACAACCGGTCATAATGAATTTGAGCTGGATGCAAAGATGAAGGATACTCTGGAGAAGGCCGGCATTGAAGCAGAAGCTCTGAATCTGCGCACAACGGATATTCCGGAGGACTGCACGGCACTGCTGGCATTCGCACCGCGTCAGGACTTCACGTCCGATGAGGCGGCAAAGGTTTCCGCTTATCTTGCAGACGGCGGTCACGCACTTCTTGTAGCGGCTCCGTCACTTTGGACCGGAGCGGAGACACCGAAGTACGATGCGATTCTTGCTTCCTACGGTGTGAGCGCAAACAGCGGCGTCGTTCTGGAGGGAGATGCTTATCACTATGATACGATTCCCTATCTGCTGATTCCGGATCTTTCTTCTGCACATGCTGTGACAGAGAGGCTTGCAAATCAGAATGTAGTAGTCGGCCTTGCTTCCGGAATTGATATTAAAACGCCGGAGGATGCAGCCTATACAGTGCAGGAACTTCTGGTTACAACGGAGAGTGCCTATCTGAAGACAAGCATGAATACCTCTTATGAAAAAGAAGAGGGAGATCAGACCGGCGAATTTGTTCTGGGTGCTTCGATCGCACAGACCTTCTCTCAGGACAGCGAAGGAAGTCCTGATGTGGAGCTTGATTCAGAAGGAGACACAGCAGAACAGAGTGCAGAGCAGACGGCGCAGAAGGAAACACGGATTCTGTACTTTACGACACCGACGGTGTTCAGTTCCGATGCACTTTCTACACTGCTTGGACAGAGCGTAGAGCTCTCTCAGGGCAATATGGAACTGTTCTCAAGCTCGCTCACTTATCTGACAGACCAGGAAACCGTTGTTTCCGTTCCGGCAAAGTCCATGAGCGTGCAGCGGACGACCATTAATTCCGGCATGGTGACACTGCTCGGCAATGTCTTCATGTTCCTGATTCCGGCAGCGGTTCTTGCCGGCGGACTCTTCATCTTTGTGAGAAGAAGAAGGAGATAAATATTGCGATGAAAAAGAAAAAGAGAATCCGGAATCTGGCGTGCGGTGTACTGGTACTCCTGGCGCTTCTTCTGGTGATGATTTTTGTGAAGAAGAAGTCGGAGGTTACGGTTACACGTGAGACGCTGACGGGTCTGACTGTCGATAAGCTGAAAACCATTGCCTATAAAAAGAAGGGATCGGAAGAAGTATCCTTTACAAGAAACCGGGGGTTGTGGGAATATAACGGAAGTGAGAACTTTACGGTTGATCAGACAAAGGTCGGCACGCTTGCATCTTCTCTGACCGGAAACGGTCTTTCCAGAAAGCTGGAGGATGCTTCTGATCTTGAGCAGTACGGACTTGCAGATCCGGCGTATGAAATCAGTCTGACAACAAGAGACGGTGAGGAGATTGTCATTCATGTCGGTGCGATTAATGAGATGACCAATGATGTCTACGTCCTGCTCGGAGACGACAGCAAAACAGTGTATGCCGTTTCCGCCGGACTGCTGACCAATCTCGATAAAACCCGAGTTGATTATGAGGAGGCTGTGGAATCAGCAGCGGAATCTGTCACAGAATCATCGACAGCGGATAACGGTGCAGAAGAAGTTCTTGAGGCTGCATCCTCCGCAGCGGAAGCTGTCACGGAGAGCATGCCTGCAGAAGCGGAATCGGTTCCGGAGAGTGCTTCTTCGGCAGCGGAAGCGGTACCGGCAGACGGATCTTCAGAATCTGCTTCATAAAGAGCTTGTATTTGCAATAACAGAATTTCAGATGTAAGAATTTACGGAGGACTGAATCATGTTTCGAATCGGAACCGGATATGATGTACACAGACTGGTGGAAGACAGAAAGCTGATCCTCGGCGGTGTGGAGATCCCGTATGAGAAGGGTCTGCTGGGACATTCTGATGCGGATGTACTCCTGCATGCGATCTGTGATGCGATGCTCGGAGCCGCTGCGCTCGGCGATATCGGTGTACATTTTCCGGATACGGATCCTGCCTATAAAGGCATCTCTTCGCTGAAGCTGCTGAAAAAGACGAACGGCATTCTGATGAATCAGGGCTGGTATGTGGTCAATGTCGACGCTACAATTCTCGCTCAGGCACCGAAGATGAAGCCGCACATTCCGGAGATGCGGAAGAATATTGCACTGCATCTCGGCATCCCGGTTGACCGCGTCAGTGTGAAGGCAACGACCGAGGAGGGACTCGGTTTCACAGGCGCAGGAGAGGGTATTGCCGTGCAGGCTGTCTGTCTGATCGATACTTACAGACCGTGATGCGTGCTCGGCATTGCAGATTTCCTTTGAATCACGTATAATCGTTTGTGTTTTTAAGGATAGACTGGCAGATGCTATAAACAAAACAGTTGGGGGAGAAAACATGAAGATCTTCAACACACTTACAATGACAAAACAGGAATTCGTTCCGATTGAGCCGGGCAAAGTCAGCATGTATGTCTGCGGCCCGACCGTATACAATCTGATTCACATTGGCAATGCACGTCCGATGATCGTTTTCGATACATTCAGACGCTACCTCGAGCATAAGGGCTATGAAGTCAACTATGTCTCTAACTTTACGGATGTAGATGACAAGATCATCAAGGCTGCCAATGAAGAGGGCGTCAGCTCAGAAGAGATTGCAGAGCGCTATATTGCGGAATGCAAGAAGGATATGGCCGGCATGAACGTCAAGCCGGCTACCACTCATCCGCGCGCAACACAGGAGATCGACGGCATGATCGACATGATCAGCACTCTGATCGAGAAGGGCCATGCTTACGAGAAGAACGGCACAGTGTATTTCGCTACCCGTTCCGATAAGAATTACGGTGAACTTTCCCACAAGAACCTGGATGATCTTCGCAGCGGTTTCCGCAGCCTGAAGGTCAGCGGCGAGGACGAGAAGAACGATCCGCTTGACTTCGTTCTCTGGAAGCCGAAGAAGGAAGGCGAGCCGTTCTGGACCTCTCCGTGGAGTGACGGCCGTCCGGGCTGGCATATCGAATGCTCCGTTATGTCCAAGCGCTATCTCGGTGATACCATCGATATTCACGCAGGCGGCGAGGACCTTGTCTTCCCGCATCATGAAAATGAAATTGCTCAGTCCAGCTGCGCAAACGGCGTTCCGTTCTCACACTACTGGATGCACAATGCGTTCCTGAATATCGACGGCGTCAAGATGTCCAAGTCCCTTGGCAACTTCAAGACCGTACGCGGCATCTCCGAGCATTATGATCTGCAGGTGCTTCGTCTCTTCATGCTGAGCGCACATTACAGAAGCCCGCTGAACTTCAGCGCCGATCTGATGGAGTCCGCAAAGGCAGCACTGGATCGTATCCGCACAGCAGCTGACAGACTGAAGGAACTGACCGAAAAGGGTGCTGAGACTGCTATGACAGCAGAGGAGCTTCAGATCGCAGAGGAGGCTAAGAAGTTTATCGAGCGCTTTGATGACAGAATGGATGATGACTGCAATACAGCAGACGCACTTTCTGTTGTCTTCGATCTGGTTCGTTTTGCAAACTCACAGGTGGCTGACACAGCTTCCCGCGAGCTTGCTGATGCTGTACTGAAGGTTCTTGTAGAACTGACAGATATTCTCGGTCTGATTGCACTTCCGGAGAAGGTAGATCTGGATCAGGAGATCGAGGAGCTGATCGCAAAGCGCCAGGAGGCAAGAAAGGCAAGAAACTTTGCTCTGGCAGATCAGATTCGTGATGATCTGAAGGCAAGAGGAATTGAACTTCTGGATACACGTGACGGTGTCAAGTGGAAGCGTATCTGAAGAAAGAACGGTCAATGAACGAGAGAACAAAGAATCTTTTTATTCCTGAATGCAGTGATAAGGAAGCGGGGAGTTATTCCCCGCTTATCCTTGCTTTTATCGGAGACGGCGCTTATGAGCTCGCAATCCGTACGATGTTTGTAAAGCAGGGAAATCGCAGGCCGAAGGATCTGAACAGAGAAAAGTCAAAGCTGGCAAAGGCAGCCGCCCAGTCTGCCATGATGGAGACACTGGAGCCGATGCTGACAGAAAGAGAGGCGGATATCTACCGCCGCGGCCGCAATGCCAAGTCCGCGACAATGGCAAAGAATGCATCTGTCACCGATTACAGAAGGGCCACCGGCTTCGAGGCGCTGATCGGATACCTGTATATGACAGGCAATACGGAGCGCATGCTGGAACTGATTGAAATCGGCGTGGATGCACAGCTGCAGAAGAAGACTGTATAAAGAGGAGTCTGATAGAATGGATAGAATTGAAGGAAGAAATGCGGTTCTGGAGGCTTATCGCTCCGGACGTACCGTTGACAAGCTTTTTGTACAGGAACATCTCGGAGACGGCCCGGTCCGCACAATTCTCCGTGAAGCAAAAAAGCAGAATACAATCGTCAGCTTTCTGACAAAAGAAAAGCTGGATGAGATGTCTGAGACCGGTCATCACCAGGGTGTCATTGCCCAGGTATCTGCCTATGAATATGCATCGGTCGATGACATTCTGAAAAAGGCAGAGGACAAGGGAGAGGCTCCCTTCGTTATCCTGCTTGACGGCATCGAGGACCCGCATAATCTCGGCGCCATCATCCGTACTGCCTGCCTTGCAGGTGCACACGGTGTCATCATCACAAAGCATCATGCCGCAGGCCTGACCTCCACGGTCGTCAGAACCTCTGCAGGTGCTCTGAATTATGTGCCGGTAGCCAAGGTTACCAATCTCGGAAAGACCATTGAGGACCTGAAGAAGAAGGGTCTGTGGTTCGTTTCCGCAGATATGAACGGTACATCCATGTATGACATTGACTTTAAGGGCGCCATCGGACTGGTGATCGGCAATGAAGGAGACGGTGTCAGCCGTCTGGTAAGAGAGAAGTGTGACTTCTGTGCATCTATTCCGATGAAGGGCGAAATCGATTCTCTGAATGCTTCTGTTGCTGCAGGCGTTCTGATGTACGAGGCACTGCGTCAGAGATTACAGTAAAAGACCCGCGGTGCACGGAGCAATCGACTTTTATGACCGGCAGGTAACTGCTGCAGTACGGTTATGATCGTATAGAAGAAGCAGGAGGAAGGCCTTGAGCGAACAGCAGACATTCCGTGCAGAAACAGATGAAGAGCTGGTCCGCCTTTACAGGAACGGCAGCCAGGAGGCGGCAGGTGTCCTGATGGACAAATACAAGCCGCTTGTACTTCGTCTGTCCAAAGCGCGTTTCCTTGTGGGAGGAGAACGTGATGATCTCCTGCAGGAGGGCATGATCGGTCTGTTTAAGGCATTGCGGGACTATGATGAGGAGAAGGCTGCGTCCTTCGCAACATTTGCCGCACTCTGCATCGACAGACAGATGCTGCATGCCATTGAGGCATCACAGAGGGACAAGAACAAGCTTCTGAATGATGCGGTGTATCTGACTGATGAGGAATGGGAGTACGCGATCCAGAATGTCAGGGAATCACCTGAGATGATTCTGGTTCGGAAAGAGATGACAGACGAACGTCTGCATCATCTGCGAGATATGCTGAGTCCGCTGGAAAAGCGTGTGCTCAGTCTGCTGATTTCCGGCATGAGCACGCGTGAGATTTCTGTGAAGCTGGGACGCTCCGCCAAATCGATTGACAACGCGGTTCAGCGGATCCGTAAAAAGAGCAGTTTCGAAGAATAAGGAATTCCGGAAGTTCTTAAGTCAGGAACTGCCGGAATTTTAGATTTCAGCAGCTGTTTATAAAGGATAAAGAAAAAGGGGATGCTGCCGGTGCAGCATCCCCTTTTGATACAGCTATGATTTTTTGAATCAGGATTCCTCGAGAACTGCCTCTGCCTCGCTTTCCTGCAGGCCGGCAAGGCGTTCTGCTGCGGCTGCTGCCTGCAGCTCCTTGCTGGAGTAGAGTGTCTCTGCAAGCGGCTCCTTGCGCTCAAAGAGATGGAAGGTCAGACCTTCGATCTGGATATCCTTTACAAGCTTGAAGTCCTTGTCTTCAAAGGTATCGGAGGTGAAGACGTAGTTGTAATACTTCGCAAGTGCGAGTGCATGGCTGCGGTTCAGATCATTCATATCAGACCAGTCAGTGACCACACAGCCTGTATCTCTTCCGAGCTGGAAGTAAACCTCCGGAACATAGGTTCCGAATGCAAGTGCTTCTTCCGGAACTTCTGCGCGGATCTTTTCGATGCCTTCGTTCATGCTCTCTGTATTCCAGACAGAGGTGGCACGATAGTCGTAGCAGACCTGAATGTAAAGAGTTCCTTCAACTGCCATCCAGACAGAACCGCCGAAGAGGACGGAAGCGATGACAAAGCTCAGCCAGCGTGACGGAGTTCCGAGCTTTTCACGTCTGTTTTCCTTTGTGACAGTCAGCGCATATTCGCCCCAGGAGGCAAGCAGCATGCAGAGCTGCAGATGTGTGATGGACATATTGCCGTAGGCAGCTCTGTTCATGAAGTAGATCAGAGAGGAGAGACCGGAAAGAGCAACGGCAAAGCGCAGTGTGTCGACGGCCTCATCCCCGGTTTCCTTATTATGCTGCAGACGCAGGACAATGATCAGCGTCATGAAGAACAACAGAATTTCAAAGAAATACAGGAAGTAGACGGACGGAAGCGGCAGACGCAGGTTGTTGACGTTGTAAGTGCCGGAGAACAGCGGATAGACAAACTGTCTGAACGTATTGGCTGTACCGCCGTTTGCGATATTCCACTTTCCGACAATGCCCCATGCTGCGGAGATGCAGACCAGTCCGTAGAGGCAGGCAAGAAGAATGCTGCCGATTGTCTGCTTGCTGAAAATCGGATGTCTGTAAAGGACGCGGAAGACCAGCACACACATCATGACTGCCACACAGAAAAGTCCTGTCTCAAAGTTCCAGATCACGGCTGCGATGCCGCACAGGAGTGCAAGAATGTGGCTGATGATTTTGGAGACCTTCGAAGTCCTGGATGCAAGACCTGCGATGACAGCGAGCATCAGGCAGGGGAACAGAAGTCGAAGCGGATTAATCTGGAAATACTGTCCTCTGCGGGTCAGGATGGTTGTGGTTCCTGTCATGCCCAGAAGAGCGATGAAGTACATGATATCCGAGCGGATCAGCTTATGGGCGGTATAGAAGGCTGCCAGAAAAGCAATGAAGCCGACGACTGACAGAGTCTGCATGCAGGCATACAGATCGTTGCCCAGAAGCTTGACAAGCGGAACGCAGAGCAGGCCGTAATGTCCGTAGATGCTGCAGTTGAAATCATCGTAGGGAACATGATTAGCAGCGTGAATCATGGAATTCAGTACTGCATGAATGTGCATGGCTCCTGCACCGCGGTCTGTGAAAATATTCGGGCAGTAGAGAGCGAGTGCACTGACTGCTGCGAATACAACTGCGAGTGCCGCGCGCATCTTCTTATTCTGTACAGACTCATCCTTCAGACGTGTGACTGTGAAAAGAAGAGAAGCTGCGAGGAAAAAGATCGCGATGAAATAAATCTTATGCGGCACCATCTGGCGGAGATAAGTCGGAGCCGCAGATCCCGGATACAGATTGCATTCGTTCGCGTAGATCTTATAAATCAGAAAGACCAGCGAAGCACCGCTGACGGAATACAGTCCGTAGAGAACCGCAATGAGGAAACGGTTTCCGCGTGCCGGTTCCGCTTCCTGATCGGAATCTGCTGCAGGTGCCGCAAAGACGATGCGCAGGCTGTCAATTACCAGAGCAGCAATCAGAAAGAGAATAAAGGCAGCTGCAAGGGCACCGACATAAACAACGAGATTGAAGTTATAGCCGTGCCATCTGCCTGTTCCTCCGTTGAATGCGGAGCGGGATGCATGTTCAAATATGAAGGCAAGCATCACGCCCAGAGCAATGTAGATCAGGCGTTCAAGGTTTTCGTATTTTTTGCTCATAAAGACCTCCGAGTCAGCAAACTGTTTTCCTGCAGGAGACGGCTGCGTCGTAGTGTGCGCTGCCGCAATTACAGGGATATATACTGACATTATCACATAATCTTTCAGAAAACGCTATGCAAAGTCTGAAGAAGCGCGGCATAAAGAACCGGAAAACATTGAAAAAAGGGGACTCCGGTTAAACTTGACAAATTTGGTAGGTTTTCATATAATGACGCTTGTGTTAATTCGGTTAGCACAGATTTTCTATGACAATTTGAAAAGAAACTCGTCAGAAAGGCGGAATGAATCATGGCAGACAAGCTGCTGGAAGTAAAAAATCTCTCGGTTAGTATCGAAGAAGGCGAGATCCTTCATGATGTGAATCTTACACTGCGCAAGGGCGAAACACACGTCCTCATGGGACCGAACGGTGCCGGAAAGTCAACTTTCGGCAATACCCTGATGGGAAACCCGGTTTACCATGTCACAGGCGGTCAGATTCTCTTTGACGGTGAAGACCTCACACAGGCTTCTGCCGATGTCAGAGCACGCGCAGGCATGTTCATGTCCTTCCAGAATCCGCTTGAGGTTCCGGGCCTTTCTCTGGAAAGCTTCATCCGCAGCGCTCTTCGTCAGAAGACAGGCAAGAATGTAAAGCTTCTTCCGTTCAGAAGACAGCTCGAGGAAACAATGGCTCTTCTGCAGATGGATGCTTCCTATGCAGAGCGTGATCTGAATGTCGGCTTCTCCGGCGGTGAGAAGAAGAAGGCAGAGATCCTGCAGATGCTGATGCTCTCTCCGAAGCTTGCAATTCTTGATGAGACGGACTCCGGCCTTGACGTCGATGCAGTCAGAACTGTTTCTCAGGGTATTGAAGAATATCACAAGAGAAATGACGGCGCGCTTCTTATTATTACGCACAGCACCAAGATTCTGGAAGCGCTGCATGTTGATTATACACACGTACTGGTCAAGGGCACACTGGTTACAACAGGCGGTGCAGATCTCGTAACAAAGATTAATGAGCAGGGCTTTGAAACCTATGTAGAAGAAGCTGCTGCACAGATGGAAGCGGCTGCGGCTGAACATGCTGCAGATTCGGAGGCCTGACGATGGCAGACAGAGAAGTACATTACGATCCGGCAATCGATAATGACAAAGGGGATCTCAGTGCCCTTCTTGAGGGAACGGACAGAGAACTCTATGACTTTATCGATGCAGAAGATGATTTTTATAAGGTAGAAGAGGGTCTCACAAAGGAAATTGTCGATACCATCTCTTCTGAGAAGCATGATCCGGAATGGATGCATGAATTCAGACTGAAGTCTCTTGATATCTACAACAAGAGCAGAGTGCCGGACTGGGGGCCGCCGATCGACGGTCTGAACATGAACCAGATCGTCACCTATGTCCGCCCGAACACCAAGATGAAGGGCACATGGGAAGAAGTTCCGGAAGAAATCAAGAGTGCATTCGACAAGCTCGGTATCCCGAAGGCAGAGCATGAGTATCTTGCCGGTGTAGGTGCACAGTACGACTCAGAGCTTGTTTATCACAACGTCAAGGATTTCGTTGCAGAGCAGGGCGTTGTCTATACGGATATGGAAAGCGCACTGACAGGCGAATATGCAGACATGGTCCGCGAGCACTTCATGAAGCTCGTTCCGCCGACCGATCACAAGTTTGCAGCTCTTCACGGCGCTGTATGGTCAGGCGGCTCCTTCGTCTATGTTCCGAAGGGTGTATCCGTCAAGATTCCGCTGCAGTCTTATTTCCGTCTGAACGCAAAGGGTGCAGGACAGTTCGAGCATACTCTGATTATCGTGGATGAAGGTGCAGACCTTCACTTCATCGAGGGATGTTCAGCTCCGAAGTGGAATGTTGCCAACCTGCATGCCGGCTGCGTCGAACTTTATGTCCGCAAAAATGCACGCCTCCGCTATTCCACAATCGAGAACTGGTCAAAGAACATGTACAACCTCAACACCAAGCGTGCTCTTGTAGAAGAGGGCGGCCGCATGGAGTGGGTTTCCGGCTCCTTCGGTTCTCACGTATCTTATCTGTATCCGACCACGGTTCTTCACGGCGACGGAGCAGACGTGGAATACACAGGTATTACATTTGCAGGAAAAGGTCAGAACCTGGATACAGGCTGCCGCATGGTTCACATGGGCAAGAACACAAGTTCCCTCATTACAACCAAGTCCCTTTCCAAGGACGGCGGCATCAGCACCTTCCGAAGCGCAGTCGAGGTCAGACCGCAGGCTGAATATGCCAAGTCCTCTGCTGACTGCCAGTCTCTGATGCTTGACAACAAGTCCCGCTCCGACACGATTCCGGAGATGGATGTACGTACAGGCAAGGCCGATATCGGTCATGAGGCAAAGATCGGCAGAATCAGTGATGAGGCTGTGTTCTATCTGATGAGCCGCGGCATTCCGGAAGCAGAAGCACGTGCTATGATCGTATCCGGTTTCGCAAACCCGATCAGCAAGGAGCTTCCGCTTGAGTATGCTGCTGAGATGAACAACCTGATCAGACTTGAGATGGAAGGAAGCATGTAATGGATAATATTAAAATGACGGTCAATCACCTTCCCTCTCTGACCTGGAACAGACTCGGAGTCAACCAGGCCGCTGTCGCAGCAGAGGTGAAGCATACGACGGCAGCTGCATTTACCGCAAAGGGAACGCCGGCTGTCACAACCAAGGCAATGAAGGCTGCCGAAGCTTCCGCTTATGCAGACTCCCTGACAAAGGGAATCCGCCGCGAGAACTTTATTGCCGGCAAAACATCAATCTACCAGAACCAGACCTTTGCGACCGGTCTGGGACGTGAGTTCACAGAATATCTGGATCAGAACACGGATGTTGTACTGGTTTACAGCGTAGAGGCAGGCGTACATGCTTCCTCACCGATGGTTCTGAACTGGGATTACGGCAAGGGTGCGGACAATGTTTCACAGCAGGTCATTGTTCTCGGTGAAAATGCTGAGGCAAGCTTTGTCATGACCAGCACATCCGAAAAGGAAGCAGGCGGTATTGCCGCTCTGGGAACAAAGGTTGTGCTCGGAAAGGGCGCAAAGCTGCATCTCTATAAGGTCAACCTTCTCGGCAGAGACTTCCTGCATCTGGATGATACAGGCGCAGTGATCGAGGAAGGCGCAGAGCTTGACTTTATCCAGATGGAACTCGGTGCCGCAAAGACCTATGCCGGCTGCTATGCAGACGAGTGCGGCAAAGAGGCAAAGCTCAGTATCCGCACGGGCTATGCGCTCAGCGGCGATGATCTCCTTGATCTGAACTATGTCACGGCACAGTTTGAGAAGAAGACAGAGAGTGTCATCGATGTGAAGGGTGTCCTTGCGGACCGCTCACAGAAGGTGTTCCGCGGAACAATCGACTTCCGCAACGGTTCTGCCGGTTCAAAGGGTGATGAGCAGGAAGACGTTCTTCTGCTTGACGATACAGTTGTCAATAAGACTGTTCCGGTTATTCTCTGCGAGGAAGAGGATGTGGACGGACGCCACGGTGCTACCATCGGACGTCTTTCCGAGGATATCCTGTTCTACCTCGGCACAAGAGGCATCGGTGAGAAGGAAGCAGAGAGGCTGATGCTGCGCGGACGTCTGGAAAGCATTGCCAGACTGATCCCGGATCTTGATACAGTTCGCGGAATCGAAGCTGCCGTAGAAGCATACGGAGATGAGGAGTAAAAGATCATGACTGATTTTAGAAAAGACTTCCCGATTCTGCAGGATGAAAGATATATCTATTTTGATAATGCGGCTACCTCACAGAGACCGAAGCAGGTCATGGATGCCATTGCGGATTTCTACTCTGCGACGAATGCCAATCCGCTTCGCGGCCTCTATGAGTGGAGTGTCGGTGCAACGGATGCCTATGAGAATGCCAGACAGAAGGTTGCCGATTTCATCGGTGCGGCAAGCTCACAGGAGATTGTCTTTACGAGAAATGCATCCGAGTCTCTGAACCTTGCTGCATGGTGCTACAGCCGTCTGGCAATCAGAGAGGGCGATGAGATTGTCATCGGTATTACAGAACACCACAGCAATCTGCTTCCGTGGCAGAGGGTTGCCCGCGAGACAGGCGCAGTTCTGCGTTTCCTGGAGTGCGATGAGGAGGGTGCTTACTCCGATGAGGAGATTGCATCCAAGGTCGGACCGAAGACGAAGCTGATCGCAATCGGTCAGGTTTCCAACGTTCTGGGTACAAAGAATCCGGTTAAGAAGCTGGCTGATCTTGTTCATGCCAACGGCGGTGTCATCATCGTCGACGGTGCACAGAGTGCGCCGCATATGGCAGTCAATGTCAGAGAGCTGGAAGCAGATTTCTTTGCATTCTCCGGTCACAAGATGCTGGGCCCGATGGGCATCGGTGTCCTCTACGGAAGAAAAGAACTGCTGGAAGAGATGCCGCCGTTCCTGGTCGGCGGTGAGATGATCGAGTTTGTTACGAGAGAAGATGCGACTTATGCAGAACTGCCGCACAAGTTTGAGGCGGGCACAGTGAATGCGGCAGGAGCAGTCGGACTCGCAGCAGCCATTGATTATCTGAAGAATGTCGGTTTTGAAGAGATCGAGAAGCAGGAGCTGAAGCTGACAACACAGCTTCTTGAGGAGATGCGCAAGCTTCCGTATATGACAGTTTACGGTTCATCCGATCCTGCAAATCACTGCGGCATTGTCTCCTTCAATATTGAAGGCTGCCACCCGCATGATGTTTCCTCGATCCTGGATATGGACCATGTATGCATCAGAGCAGGCCATCACTGTGCACAGCCGCTGATGCAGTATATGAATGTCGGATCGACATGCAGAGCAAGTCTGTATTTCTATAATACGGAAGAGGAAGTCAGCCGCTTTATGGACAGCATCCGTAAGGTGCGCAGTGAGCTCGGCTATCAGGATTAACGAAGCAGATTGACGGATTGTTTCCGGAAAAGGAAGAGACGAGATGGATATTAAACAGATGTACAGAGAGATCGTCAACGATCATAATCTGCACCCGTACCACAAACATGATCTGATTTCACCGAGTGTGAAGCTTCGCGGTGTCAATCCGAGCTGCGGCGATGATATCAACCTGCAGCTGAAGATTGAGAACGGCGTGATTGTAGACGGCTCCTATAACGGAAGCGGCTGCGCTATTTCACAGGCTTCCGCAGATATGATGCTGGACCTGATCATCGGACAGACAGAAGAGGAAGCAAAAAGACTCGGCGACATCTTCATGCGCATGATCAAAGGTCAGGCAACACCGGAAGAGATTGAGGAGCTGGATGAAGCAGCTGCTCTGGAGAATGTCTCCCATATGCCGGCACGTGTCAAGTGTGCACAGCTCGGCTGGAGAACTCTGGGTGAAGTCCTTGAGTCAGAAGAGAATTCTTCTGCCGAATAAATATCAGTAACAGGTAATGACAGACCGCAGCTTTTGCTGTATCGCGTTTTTCA
>JAUNAG010000020.1 GCA_030527685.1 Lachnospiraceae bacterium
CCTCACGAAAAACCCTCAAACAGATCGGCAAACCCTCAAAAATTTCGATTATCCATAAAAAGCACCTGCAAGTCCAATGGGAATCAACCCATTCGGCCTGGCAGGTGCTTTGTCATCTCAATATTCAATTTCTATTCTCATGCGTTATGACTGCTCTTCTTTAATTCTTCATAGAAGGACGCATATCCAGTCATGAAATACGGTATCGCCCACAGGAATCCAAGTCCCAGTGAAAATACCGCCAGAAGCAGATAGCCGATATACGGCAGTAAAAAGCCGAGCAGCTTCAGAAACTGCTTCTTCATCATCTCTCTGCTTTTCTTTAAGGATGCAAGTGCTCCGAGGTTCTCCTGCTCCAGAAGAAGAAGTCTTGAAAAGCCGAAGATCATCCAAAGTGCGAGGCAGAGGCAAAGTCCAACCGGAAGCCAGATCCAGGTAAACACTTCGCAGAAGACCGGGCTTCGATCGTAAAGTAAAGATGCAAGATAAGACGGTGACCAGATCACGAGAAATACGCCGATCCGGAGCAGCTCGATGATCAGAAAGCGGTCCGGCTGCATGCGCACCGGTGCAATGACATCGAGCAGGGATGTCTTTTCTTTATGCAGGAGATGAAGGAAGTACAGATAGGCACCGTCTATGAACAGTCCCATAAAGACCTCCAGGATTGCTCCCACGAAAAAGGCCATCACCAGGGCTCCTGTAGAGGAACCGAACAGGCCTGTAACGGCTCCGCATATAAATACAAGCAGGATTAAGAGCATGGACACTGCAACGTGTTCGTTCCATCGACCGTTCAGCAGTTCACGTGCCCTCTGCTTCATCACAGCATTTGCAGGCATAAAAAAACCTTCTCTCATAATTTTAAAGCTGCCGAAGACTCATGATTTCACTCATGACTATAGCTGCCGAAAACTCGCAACTTCTCTCATGCGTGATAAAGTACTTTTGACCGGCTGACTGTAAGCAGGGCGGACGCTGTTGTATATTCTGATGCGTCCTCTCTCCAGGCAATCTGATACAGCGTTTCTTCTGTATCTGTAGTTTCTTCTTCCGGATTATTATTCACATCCGGATCTTCGTTATTACCGGAAGTTTCCGGCTCCGCCTTCTTCCCATCATCCTGACGGGTTTCGGAATCAGCTCCGCTTCCGGTATTCCCGTCGGCTCCCGACTCTGTGTTATTCCCCGAATCTTCCTGTACTTCAGACTCTGTCTCCTCCGCAGATTCAGCTTCGGATGATGCTCCCGCAAGTGATTTCATCAGGGAATCCATCGTCCTGTTCAGAGCTTCCTCTGTCTCCTGCGGGCTGCTTTCTGTCCTGTTATAGCCTCGAAGCAGCTCATTGTAGACCAGCATTTCAAATGCGCTGACTGATTCCGCATTGGAAAGGTCCACCTGACCGGCTGCTCTTACAATCCGTTTCCAGGAACCGTTTGATACCAGCATGCTGACGGTCATCGTCATCATCACTGCAAATATTGCCAGTGTTCCTGCCGAAAGTCCCAGACCGAAACGAGCCTGTCTGGAGAATTTCTTTTTTCTGGAAAGCAGAGCAAACAGGATGCCCAGAATTCCGAAGACAAAGGTGCCTCCGAAAAACATCGTCACAACAGAGATGATGCCGCAGATCATGGACGCTCTCGACATGCCGTTTGAACTGTATTCCTCCGGAACCGGACCGTAGTCCGGATCCTTCACGCGGCCAAAACCGAAATCATTCGGGCTGTTCCAGTATCGCTCAGGCTTCGGCTCTTCAGTCTGTCCGTTCGATTCTGAACTGATCCGCTTCCAGTAGGCGATACCGTCCTCACCCGGACGCATCGCATCCGGCCGGTCAGAATCGGTTCGCGCTGTACCGGCATTCCGTTCCGCATCCGAATTCCGGGTGCTATCGGAATCCTGCTGCGAATCGACATTCGGCTGCATTTCCCCATTATCCTGTACGTTCGGATCTTCTGTTTTATTTTGATTATCTGTATCAAACATTCTATTAATCATGCCTGTAAAGTACGACTGCTTCGTGTGCTTTCAGATCCAGTGTCAGAATACCCGCTACTACTTCATGTTTGACAGGCTCTGTTGAATAGCCCTCTTTCCAGGTCATCAGAAGCTCTGTCATCTCGGTGCTGGTTGTACGCGGAACGCCTGTCTCCCAGACCGGAATCTCCAGCGCAATCGGTGTGCTGCCGGAGTTGACGGCAACGACAAACTGCTCTTCATCGGAGAAACGGCCGTAGACGACGCTGTGGTAACCGCTGCACAGATCCTTTGTAGAACCTTCCTTCAGTGTCTCATACTTTCTGTGCAGTGCAATTGCAAGCTTATAGAAAGCAAGCAGATCCTTGTCTTCACGTCCCCACGGATAGGTGCGGCGGTTGTCCGGATCTGTAAAGCCGACAACACCTGCCTCATCACCGTAATAGACTGTCGGTGCGCCGACATAGGTCATCTGCATCAGGACTGCTGCGCGCATGACGGCAGGATCGATGTTGGCAGCGGCTGCTGCCGGTCCCAGATTCTGTACACGGCCGACGAAATGATTCGTTCTGGTCAGGAATCTGGAGTGATCATGGTTGTCCAGCTCATTCATAGCACACTGCAGGGAAGAACCCATGAAGCTTGCCTGATGATACAGCATGGCATCGCGAAAGGAATCACCGTTGCCGAGCAGATCCTCGCGGAACTGGTCGCTGTGCTTCTCCATACCTGTCAGGAACCAGGAAACCGGCTCCATGAAGGCATCGTAGTTCATAACGGTATCCCACTCATCGCCCTTCAGCCAGTCATAAGTTTCTCCGTAATGCTCTGCCAGAATGATGGCATTCGGATTGGCTTCCTTGACTGCATTGCGGAACAGTTTCCAGAAATGATGGTTGTACTCCAGAGACTTTCCGAGATCCGCTGCCACGTCCAGACGCCAGCCGTCTGCATTGAACGGCGGGGAAACCCATTTGCGTCCGATGCTGAGAATATATTCGACCAGCTTTTCGCTGTCCTCATAATTCAGCTTCGGCAGTGTATTATGTCCCCACCAGCCGTCATAGAACTCGTTGTAGGGCCATGCATGAGTGTTGTTGAACTTGAAGAAGGAGCGGTACGGGCTTTCCGCATCGACATACGCACCCTTCTCATAGCTTCCCTGAGCCTCATAGATTCTCTCGCGGTCAAGCCTCTTGTTGAAGGAGCCGCAGTGATTGAATACGCCGTCCAGAATGACCTTCATGCCGCGGCGGTGAATCTCCTCTGTCAGATGCGCGAAATACGCATCGGAAGCCTCCAGATTCTCCGGATCGGTTACGCGGCGGATATAACGGGAGGCATGCAGGTTATCATTGTCCCAGGCGCCCAGAATTGATCCGCCGTCATTCGGAATCTTTGCCAGATGAGGATCCACATGGTCATAATCCTGAATATCGTACTTGTGATTGGACGGAGAAACGAAGATCGGGTTGAGGTAGATAACCTCGACGCCGAGCTCCTGCAGATAATCCAGCTTCTGCTCCACGCCCTCCAGGTCGCCGCCGTAGAAGTTGCTGACGTCAAAATCAGCCGGCACCTGATACCAATCATCGATATGAGTGGCATGCGTATTCAGATAAGCATACTCATCCGTCACAACGTCATTGGAACGCTCGCCGTTCGAGAAGCGGTCCGGGTAGATCTGGTAGATCACGGCGCCTCTCGCCCACTCCGGCGTGGAAAAGCCGGGAGCAATACGGAAGGAGTACTTCTCAGCAAGATCCTTCGTAATGCCGAGCTTATTGTAGTAGGAGATCATGCTCTGAATACGAAGCTCGAAGTAGTAGAAAACGGTTTCCTCTCCAAGCTCAAAGCTGTATTCATAATAATCAAAGCCTCCGCTGGTCTCTGCCAGCTGCATCAGCTCACGTGTATCTCCGCTGATAAAGTAGACTGCATCCACATTATTTCTGCTGGTGCGGATTCTGACCGTGACGGTTTCGCCCGCCTTCGGCTCAAACGGAGTCCGGTAGAATCTTGTTTCATCGCTGAAGACAGCCCGTTTTTTAAAAACGGGCTTCATCAGAGATACATATTGCTGCAGTTTTCGGTTATTTTCATCCTGCTGAAAATGCATGATCTTTCCTTCTTAGTTTAGCTTTCTTTAAAGTCACACTTCTGTCGTTTTGAAAAGTGCTTCAAATTCTTCTCTGTCGATCTTCTCCTTCTTGAGCAGAAGCTCTGCACAGTCATCCAGAACCTGTCTGTTTGCGAGGACAATTCTCTTGGCCTCCGCATAGCACTCTTCGATAATTCTGCGGACCTCGGCATCAATTGCATTTGCCGTTTCCGCACTGTATTTCTGTGTCTTCTCAAAATCACGGCCGATGAAGACCTCATCGCTTTCGTCATAGGAGACGAGACCGATCTTTGAGGAGAAGCCGTACTTTGTCACCATGGCCTTGGCTGTTGCCGTGGCGCTCTTCAGATCCTGAGATGCGCCGGTCGTAATATCGTCGAAGATCAGCTCTTCTGCGATACGTCCGCCCAGGGATACCATAATATCCTGCAGCATACGGCCGCGTGTATTGAAAAGCTCATCCTTCTCCGGAAGCGGCATCGTGTAGCCCGCAGCTCCCATTCCTGTCGGAATAATAGAGACCGAATAAACCGGTCCGACATCCGGCAGCACGTGGAAGAGAATCGCATGACCTGCTTCGTGAAATGCTGTGATTCTCCGGTCCTTCTCGGAGAGAACCTTGCTCTTCTTCTCCGTTCCGATACCGACTTTGACAAATGCCTGCTTGATATCTTCCTGTACGATGTACGGACGATCCTTCTTAGCGGCTCCGATTGCGGATTCGTTCATCAGGTTCTCAAGATCTGCTCCGGAGAAACCTGCTGTTGTCTGTGCGATCTGTGCCAGATCAACATCATCGCCCAGCGGCTTGCCGATTGCATGGACGTTCAGAATCTCTTCGCGTCCCTTGACATCCGGCATGCCGACCGCGATCTTGCGGTCAAAACGTCCCGGACGAAGAATCGCCGGATCGAGAATGTCTACGCGGTTTGTTGCCGCCATGACAATGATGCCTTCATTCGGGCCGAAGCCGTCCATCTCGACAAGAAGCTGATTCAGTGTCTGCTCACGCTCGTCATGGCCGCCGCCAAGACCTGCGCCTCTTCTTCTGGCAACCGCATCAATCTCATCGATGAAGATGATACACGGATGATTCTTCTTTGCATCGTCGAAAAGATCGCGGACACGGGAAGCACCGACACCGACGAACATTTCCACGAAATCAGAACCGGAGATTGAGAAGAAGGGAACGCCTGCTTCACCTGCAACGGCTCTTGCAACCAGGGTCTTACCTGTTCCGGGAGGGCCCACCAAGATGACGCCCTTCGGAATACGTGCGCCGAGTCTGTTGTATTTGTCCGGATTCTTCAGGAAATCAACGATTTCCTCCAGATCCTCTTTCTCCTCCTGCAGGCCGGCAACATCTTTAAAGGTGATGCCGTTGCCCTTGCTGTCCGTCATCTGTGCGCGGCTTTTTCCGAAATTCATCATCTGTGAATTTCCGCCGTTACTCTGACGATTCATAAAGATCATCATCAGGTAGAAGAACAGCAGCGCCGCAACCACCGGAATGACGGTCTGAAGTACAGAGAAGTCTGAACGGACTCCCGCCACGATGGTCCTCACCGATGCATACTTCTCGTTCAGCATCTCTGACACCGCATTGACGTCTGTACTGTTGAAGCTTCTTGCACTGCCGTCCTTCAGCTCTGCAAGAACGCTTCCGGTCGGCACCTGCGAATTCGGCGTGATGGTAACACTGTTGACGGCTGCATTTTCCAGATCCTGTTGAAATGCACTGTAGCTGTAATTTTCTCCTGCTGCTTTTTCCCGTCCCGAAAGTGCGGAAATAATACTTACTGCGAGTACTGCGATAAGCACATAGATAATAATTGTGCGATAGCTCTGTTTTTGCATGATCCTCTAACCGGCAGCTCCTTCCCGAACTACTTTTTTATCCTGTGAGGCTTCCGCTTTTTGCGGACTGCACTCAGATAAATTTCACAGCTCCGATGTACGGAAGATTTCTGTACTTCTGCTCATAATCCAGACCGTAGCCGAGTACAAACAGATCCTCGATCTCAAAGCCGGTGTAATCAACCTTTACCTCTTTTTCACGGCGTGACGGCTTGTCAAGCAGTGTGCATAATGCAAGAGATGCCGGCTGTCTGTCCTTCAGCATGTGAAGCAGATAATGCAGTGTGCGTCCGGAATCGATGATGTCCTCTACAACCAGTACATCGCGTCCTGCGATTGACTGATCCAGATCCTTGATGATCTTGACGACGCCTGAGGACTGCAGATCGTTGCCGTAGCTTGATACGGACATGAAGTCCATGGTAACCGGGATGCTCTCATCGATGTGCTTGGAGAGTTCTGTCATAAAGAAGACGCCGCCCTTCAGGATGCAGATCATATGGATGGAACGGCCGCGATATGCCTCGCTGATCTGTCTTCCGAGCTCGCTGATGCGTGCCTCCAGTTCTTCTTCGGAATATAATACTTCGATTTCGTAATTCTTTTCGCTCATTCTGATGCCCTTTCTTTTCAGTCTTTTTTAAAGGATATCTCCAGTATCTTTTCTGTTTCCTCACTGATCCGGTACTGATAGCCGAGGCGTTTTCCGACAACCCAGACCACCTCGTTTTCGTCTGCCACCAGCAGAATCCGGTCCCGTTCAGCGCGCGGAATTTTCTCATTGGTGAAGTAATCCGAAAGGCTTTTATGCTTCCCTTCCGCGACCGAAAGACGGTCGCCTTCCCTGCGCGTTCTGATAAAAATGTTTCCTTTCATTTTACCATAATCGACCCACTTCGTATACAGGTTTTGCGGAATCGGTTTCAGTGCAGGCTCTGCAAAACGCACTGTAAATACGCCTTCTCCGGCATGAATCCGGATGGTCTCTCCGTCTTTCGGAACCGGAAGTAAAATCCGGTTCTGATCCGGCAGGTTGTCACTCCCGGCAGCACAAGACGCTGCCCCCTCCGGCATCGTTTTCTCCGGAGTTTTCTGCTCTCCGGGCTTCTTTCCGACTGCTTCATCCCGCATCTCTTTCGCCCCCGGACAACTCAGCACAACGCCTTCTTCTGTCCGGTCGGCACACACGCCGTGCGGGAGGTCCAGATGCGCTCCGTACTCTTTCTGCAGCAGTCCCAGCAGATCCTGCAAATGCACCCGGCTGATGTTCTGCATGCTGCCTCCCGGAACAGCTCTCCGGAGTGCTTCCTTCAGAATCATCGTCTGCATGATGCGGTGTTCCTGCAGCAGTTCTTCCGAAATTTCCACCGTGCCGGCGGCCGTTCCGACCTGCTTCGGACACTTCTCCGCTGCCGTTCCGTTCTGCCTCAGATACCGCTCTGCTTTCTTCTCCGCTTCCGCCCGCAGATAGTCCGCCGCATCGTCTGCCTCCTCGGCCAGCTCAGCCAGATGACGGACCGTCTCACTGTTTACCTGCTCCTGCAGGACCGGCAGAATCCTGTGTCGGATCCGGTTCCGGACAGCCTCTTCCTCGGCATTTGTCGAATCCTCGCACCAGGAGATGTCTCTCTCCCGCAGTGCCTCCTCAATTTCATCCCTCGTCACCGCAAGCAGAGGACGCACCAGCAGGGCTTCGCTCTCCGGAAGTCTGCTCACTGGCCGGATGGCAGCCAGCCCCTCAATCCCCGTTCCTCGTGCCATGCGGAAAAGCATGGTTTCAGCCAGATCACTCCGGTGATGTGCCAGAGCAATTAAAACTCTCTGTGAAGCCGCAGTTTCTTTTTCACGGCAAATGTCAATGCCTGCTGAAGCTTCCCCTGAAATCACTCCCGCATATGAGCCTGCTGCCGCTTCCCGGAACACCTCATGCCTTGCATAGCGTCCGGCCTCTTCCAGTGTCATGCCGCGCGCAGCCGCCTCTTCTCTGATCCTGCGTCTGACGACACGGCAGGGAATGCCGCGTCTGCGGCACAGGTTTTCCACAAAATTCGCATCGCGGTCCGCCTCTTCTCCACGCAGGCCGTGATGCACATGGATCACCTCCAGCTGAAACGGAAGCTTTTCGGCAAGCTCTGCGAGCAATTCAAAAAGAAAAACCGAGTCAGCTCCTCCGGAGACGCCCGCTATGACGCGGTCACCCCCTTGAAACATCCCGGTTTTCTGAATCAGTCTCCATACCTTCTGTTCAGTTTTCATCTTTCTCCCGACCTCATTCGCTCGGTTTCAGCACGACTTCACCGCTCTCTACAAGTCCCAGTCTGTCCTTGGCAGCCTGCCGGATATATTCGTCTGAATCCATATATTCCCGCAGGGAGAGGATGCTTTCCGTCCGCTCCTGTTCATTGACAATCGCCGCTTCCAGCTCCTGCTGTCTGAGTCTTGCCGAATCAACCTTTTCCTGCAGTTTCAGTCCCAGAAGGAGAAGTACCACGATCAGCAGGCATGCAAGCAGAAAAGCGATCACCTTTCTCAGGCGTGTGACAGGCAGAGTACGGCTTTTTCCGGCCCGTCTTCTCTTCTTTCTGCTTCTTCCCATGCTGCTTCCTCCAATTCCTTCATCAGACGTACTCATACATGTCGGCTGCATTTTCCTTCTTCGTTGTATCGATGATCTGTGCCACCTTGACCCTGACCACCTTCTCACCGAAGCGGATTTCAATGATATCTCCGGTCTTCACATCCTGAGATGCCTTGGCGACCTTGTCGTTGATGCTGACACGGCCGGCATCGCAGGCCTCGTTGGCCACGGTGCGGCGTTTGATCAGACGTGATACCTTCAGATACTTGTCTAAACGCATTTCTTTTTCTCCTTGAATCGAACAACAAAAGCAGGATGCATAAGATCCTGCTTTTGTGTAATTCGTTATGCAGTTTCCGGATAACCGATCATTCCGTTTATATCGGAATTATTCGTTGATCGCATCCTTCAGAGCCTTGCCGGCCTTGAATCTCGGAGCCTTGGAAGCTTCGATTGTCATGGTCTCGCCGGTCTGCGGATTTCTGCCTTCACGGGCAGCTCTCTCGGAAACCTCAAATGTACCGAAGCCTACAAGCTGGACCTTCTCGCCCTTCTTCAGCTCGGCTGTAACAACTTCAACGAATGCCTTAACGCAGGCTTCTGTATCCTTCTTGGAAAGACCTGTTTCTGCAGCGATTGCAGCAGCAAGTTCTACTTTGTTCATATACAACCTCCTGATTTTTCAAGTTTTCAGAACTACTTCTTTATAAACCATAGCCCTTCAGGCTGTCAAGCGTTATCACGCTTCCTTCACAATCAGGCAAAAAGCGGTGCAAGAGCTGCAGCGAGGTGTTCCTTCTCTGCCATAGCCTCTTCCTTGTTCTTTCCGAGTGTTGTGAAGTATGTCTTGATCTTCGGCTCTGTGCCGGACGGACGGACAACGACTGTGCAGCCGTTCTCAAGACCGTAGATCAGAACATTGGCCTTCGGAAGACCTGTTTCCTCCGGCTTGGCATAATCTGTTACGGAAACAACCTTGCGGCCGCCGATTTCAGCCGGAGCGTTCTCTCTGAGACCTGCCATGATGCCTGCCATCTTGTCCATGCCGGAAAGGCCCGGGAACTCGAAGCTGTCGACAGTGTTCAGATAACGGCCGTACTCTGCATAGATCTCTTCCAGTCTCTGCTTGATGGAGGAGCCGATGCTTCTGTAGTAAGCAGCCATCTCGCAGATCAGCATGGAGCCGATGACTGCGTCCTTGTCACGGACATACGGTCCTGCAAGATAGCCGTAGCTTTCCTCGAAACCGAAGATGAAACGGTCTGTCTCGCCTGCTGCCTCGAGCTGTGCGATCTGGTCGCCGATCCACTTGAATCCTGTCAGAACGTTGCGAAGCTCTACGCCGTAGTGCTCTGCGACCTTGTCTGCAAGCGGTGTGGATACGATAGACTTGACTGCAACCGGATTCTTCGGCATTGTGCCCTTCTCGATTCTGCCTGCGCAGATATAGTCAAGAAGAAGAACACCCATCTCGTTGCCGCTTACGAGCTCGTAGGAGCCGTCCGGGCACTTCATGGCGATACCGACGCGGTCTGCATCCGGATCTGTTGCCAGCATCAGGTCAGCGCCTGTCTTCTCTGCCAGCTCAAGACCCATCTTCAGAGCCTCAAAGATTTCCGGATTCGGATACGGAGCTGTTGTGAAGTAGCCGTTCGGATACTCCTGCTCCGGAACGATGGTGACATCTGTGATGCCAAGATCCTTCAGAATACGGGTTACCGGAACAAGACCGGTTCCGTTTAACGGAGAATACACCAGCTTCAGGCCGGATGTCTTAGCAAGACCCGGACGAACCTGACGTGCCTCGATTGCTTCATAGAGTGCTTCCTTGCAGTCTTCGCCGACGAAACGGATCAGGCCCTTCTCGACGCCTTCTGCAAATGACATATACTTTGCACCTGTCAGAATATCTGTCTTCTGAATTGCATCGTAGACAACTGCAGCTGCATCATCTGTCATCTGGCAGCCGTCCGGACCGTAAGCCTTGTAGCCGTTGTACTTAGCCGGGTTGTGGGATGCGGTTACCATGATACCTGCGTTGCAGTTGTAATATCTTGTAGCAAAGCTCAGTGCCGGAACCGGCATCAGCTCATCATAAATCAGGACCTTAATGCCATTTGCTGCAAGTACGCCTGCTGCGTCCTTTGCAAATGTCCAGCCCTTCAGACGGCTGTCGTAGCTGATTGCAACAGTCTGTGTGCCGCCCTGTGTCTTAACCCAGTCAGCAACACCCTGTGTAGCCTGTCTTACGACCCAGATATTCATACGGTTTGTACCTGCGCCGAGTGTACCGCGAAGACCTGCTGTTCCAAACTGAAGAGAAACAGCAAAACGCTCCTTGATTGCCTCTTCGTCGCCTTCAATCCGCATCAGCTCGGTCTTAAGGTCGCAGTCAATCAGATCTGCATCCAGCCAGCGTCTGTATTCGTCCTGATACATGGGGAAACCTCCTGTTTTTCATTGTCAGATTTATTAGAAACTATGACTGTTCAGTATTGCCGTTCGCAGAATACTTCTCTTTATTGTTCTGAATATTCTGCCGTATTTTTATTATAGGCAAGCACTTAACTGCGGTCAAGAAATGCCTGCTCTTCTGAGCCTTTCTGCATACTGCAGAAGCTCTTCCCGCGTATTGCGTGACGGGTTCTCCAGTACAGCCAGGAGCGCCCGCTTCAGAATACGCCCGATTTCCTTGCCTTCGCAGCCCATCTTCCGGAGATCTGTTCCGTTAATGGCCAGCTGTTTCACCGACAGACAGTCTCCTCTTTCAAGGATGCGTCTGCCGACCTCATATACATCTTTCAGCCGCTGCTGTTTCTGACTGATCAGCTCTCTTCCGCCTGCCATAAAGTCTGCCCATTGCATTGCAAGAAGATCATCGAAGCGGTCAGGTCCTGCCTTTACAAGCGCACGGCGGACAACAACCTCATCCGGAACCAGATACAGGTCCCTGCAGCGAATCAGATTGACGACCCTGAGACGCGTATCATTATCAAACCGCAGTCTCCGGAGCACTGCATCCGCTGCTTCCGCACTTTCTTCGGGAGAAGGTGTTTTTCGCCCTGCGGCTGCATTTTCCTGAAGAGACGTTTCCGGATCTGCACCTTTGATCTCATGCAGCAGCATGGTCATCCGGAGCACGGTGTCTGCCGGCACCTCGCACATGGAGCGGATCGAATGTGCTCCGACTGTCATGTGCTCCGACAGCGGCTCCTTCTGCCGCTTCATCGTCTCATCGAATTCCGGAAGCATAATTTCCGTAATGCCGAGTCTCCAGAGTTCTTCAAAGAATTCCGGATGCGGAGAATTGATGGTTTTGACCAGCTCTTCCCTGATTCTCTCCGCGCTCACATGGCGCAGATTGTCCGCATGTCTTGCAATTGCCTGATAGGTCGCGGACTCGATCCGGAAACCGAAGCGTGCGGCAAAACGGACCGCTCTCATAATGCGGAGCGCATCTTCCGTAAAGCGTGCATCGGGATCGCCGACACAGCGGATCACCCGGCGTCCCAGATCCTGCATGCCTCCGTAGAGGTCCACCAGGCCGACACGCGGGTTGTAAGCCATTGCGTTGATTGTGAAGTCACGGCGCATCAGATCATCCCGCAGATTCGGGGTGAAGATCACCTGATCCGGATGTCTTCCGTCGGAATACTCTCCGTCAATACGATAAGTCGTGACCTCAAATCCTTCATTTTCCAGCATGACCGTCACGGTTCCGTGCTGGATTCCGGTATCAATAATTCTCCGGAAACAGCGTCTGACTTCCTCCGGCTTTGCCGAAGTCGTGATATCCCAGTCCTTCGGTTCAAGCGCCAGCACGGAATCTCTGACACAGCCGCCTACGGCATAGGCCTCCCAGCCGTGCCTCTCCAGCACGTCTATGATATATTCCACCTTCGGCGGCAGCTTTAATCTCATGAATTTCCTTTCCTTACGCAGGCTGCATTAATAAGCTCTGCCCCAGTAAACCAGCTTCTTAGCCGGCTTGCCGCAGCAGACGCAGACTGCGCCTTCCTTTGCTTCACCTGCCGGTCCGATCGGGATGCAGCGGGAGGTTGCTCTTGTGTCCTCCTTGATCTGATCCTCGCAGGCACGATCCTCGCACCATGCAGCCTTTACGAAGCCCGGCTTTTCTTCAATGGTCTTCTTAAATGTTTCGTAATCGGAAGCTTCCCAGGTATGCTCGTCGCGGAATGTTCTTGCGCGCTCCAGCATCTCCTTCTGGATGGTCTCCAGCAGCTCTGCTGCCTTCTCTGCCGCTTCGCTGATTGCAACTGTGATCTTTTCTCTGGTATCGCGGCGAACGAGTACGCATTCTCCGTTCTCGATATCCTTCGGTCCGAGCTCGATACGCATCGGGAAGCCGCGCATCTCCTGATCTGCGAACTTCCAGCCCGGTGAACGGTCTGTGTCATCCAGCTTTACGCGGATGCCTGCAGCCTTCAGAGCTGCGGTTACTTCTTCAGCCTTCTCCAGAACGCCTTCAGCCTTCTGACGGATCGGGATGACAACGCACTGTGTCGGTGCTACCTTCGGCGGCAGAACCAGACCGTCGTCATCGCCGTGAACCATGATGATGGCGCCGATCAGACGTGTGGTCATACCCCAGGATGTCTGATGTACATACTTTAAGGTGTTGTCCTTATCGGTGTACTGGATGCCGAATGCCTTTGCAAAGCCGTCGCCGAAGTTGTGGCTTGTGCCGGACTGCAGTGCCTGTCCGTCATGCATCAGTGCTTCGATTGTGTAGGTTGCCTCTGCACCTGCGAACTTTTCCTTGTCTGTCTTGCGTCCGCGGACAACCGGGATTGCAAGGAATTCCTCAACAAAGTCAGCATAGACATTCAGCATGGTGAGTGTTCTCTCTTCTGCTTCCTCTGCTGTTGCATGTGCTGTATGTCCTTCCTGCCACAGGAACTCTCTGGAGCGAAGGAACGGACGTGTTGTCTTCTCCCAGCGAAGAACAGAGCACCACTGATTGTAAACCTTCGGCAGATCGCGGTAGGACTGGATGTCCTTTGCGTAAAGGTCGCAGAACAGTGTCTCGGATGTCGGACGGATGCACATACGCTCTGTCAGTTCATTCAGACCGCCCTGTGTAACCCATGCAACTTCCGGTGCGAAGCCTTCTACGTGATCCTTTTCCATGTCAAGCAGGGACTCCGGAATCAGCATCGGCAGGTATACATTCTGTACACCGCTTTCCTTGAAACGTCTGTCCAGCTCACTCTGAATATTTTCCCAGATTGCATATCCGGCCGGCTTGAATACCATGCAGCCCTTGACAGAAGTGTAGCCCGTAAGCTCAGCCTTCTTAACAACGTCTGTATACCACTGCGCAAAATCCACATCGCGCGCGGTGATTGATTCGACCATCTTCTTATCTTTTGCCATGATTCCTCCTGTATCTGTGAAAGCGGCGTCTGTCTGCTTTGCATCAGAGCTCGATTTCAAGCTTTCTTCCTGTTCTGTGATAGCGGACAAGCTGTACGCCCGCTGCTGCAAACATGCGTTTTGATGCCATAACAGACGGCGTTTCCGCATATTTATCTGAATCATATACAACGGTTTTAATGCCGGACTGGATAATTGCCTTCGCGCATTCATTGCACGGGAAGAGCGTCACATAGATCTTTGCTCCCTCCAGACTGCCGCCGCGGTAATTCAGAATCGCATTCAGCTCACTGTGCGTTGTGTAGAGGTACTTGTTCTCAATTCCCTCTCCCTCACGGCTCCACGGAAATTCATCATCTGAAATTCCGTTCGGAAATCCGTTGTAGCCCATGCTGAGGATCCGGTTGCTCCTGCTGACAATGCAGGCGCCGACCTGCGTATTCGGATCCTTTGAACGGAGGGCACTCAGGCAGGCAACCCCCATAAAGTATTCGTCCCAGTTGAGATAATCCTTTCGTTTCCCTGCCATCGAGGGCCTTCCTTTCTGCACGGACAGATCCGAAAAGCCCATGCTTTTCGTTTCTGCCTGTGTGCTCTTTCCTGTTTTATTTTGTGCCGAAGATTCTGTCGCCTGCATCGCCGAGACCCGGAACGATGTATCCGTGGTCATTCAGGTGATCATCCAGAGCACCGACTGTAATATCTACATCCGGATGCTCCTTCTGCAGTCTCTCCAGACCTTCCGGAGCTGCGATGATGCACATGAAGCGGATATTCTTGCAGCCATGAGCCTTCAGCTGTGTGATGGCATCGCATGCAGAACCGCCTGTAGCCAGCATCGGATCGACAACGAAGACATCTCTCTCTTCGATGTCAGCCGGAAGCTTGCAGTAGTACTCAACCGGATTCAGAGTCTCCGGATCACGGTACATACCGATGTGACCGATCTTTGCAGACGGAATCAGAGTCTGCATGCCGGCAACCATACCAAGACCTGCGCGGAGAATCGGAACGATGGCAAGCTTCTTGCCTTCCAGTCTCTCTACTGTTGTTTTTGTAATCGGGGTCTCAATCTCGATCTCATGGAGCTTCAGATCACGTGTGGATTCAAAGCACTCCAGCATAGCGATCTCTGTGATGATCTCGCGGAATTCCTTTGTACCTGTGCTCTTGTCACGGATGATGGAAATCTTATGCTTAATCAGCGGGTGATCCATAATAATTACTTTGCTCATAATTTGCCTCCATTTAAGTCATTGTCCCCGACTTTCATAACCTGATGGCCTGCTGCTTTCAGCAGACGGTTCATAACGGCCATGCCCATACGGGGTGTATCCAAAGATTCCGAAAAAAGGATATCCATTTTCTCAGAATCAAAGTCTCTCAGAATTGCAAACAGATTTCTTGCGATGGTATCTTCATCGCGGCGGCTTCCGATTGTGTGAACCGATGCCGCATGATAGCTTCCGGCGTGCTCTGCTGTCGCGATGACACCTGCCTTCAGGCCCTTCGCCGCCGCCTCTTCCGTAAGCTCGTTGATGCGGTCAATGACCGCCCGGTCCGGTCCCTCGACAATGGTCAGCGGAGCCTTCGGCGCATAATGTCTGTACCTCATGCCCGGAGCCTTCGGGCGGACGCCCTCCTGCTCTCCTTCTGCAGTCAGTCCCGGATCAAGCTTTACCTCTCCCAGAATCTCCTGCAGCATCCGGAGATTAATATACCCCGGACGGAGTATGACGGGAACCTCTTCCGTAAAATCGACTATCGTCGATTCCAGACCGATATCCACGGGACCGCCGTCGATGATCATCTCCACTCTTCCGGAAAGATCCTCGATGACATGTGCTGCCGTAGTCGGTGAAGGTCTGCCGCTTAAGTTTGCACTCGGCGCGGCAATGTAGCCTCCGGATAACCGGATCAGAGCCGCTGCCACCGGATGTGAAGGCATCCGCACCGCAACGGTCGGAAGTCCTCCGCTTGTCTCATCCGGAACAAGCTCTGTCTTTTCAAATATCATTGTGAGCGGTCCCGGCCAGCACTTTTCTGCCAGTTTTTCCGCTGCCGGCGGAATCTTCTTCACAATGGGATACAACGCTTCATAATCTGCAATATGGACAATCAGCGGATTATCCGACGGTCTGCCCTTTGCCGCATAAATCTTTTTTGACGACTCAGGATTCAGTGCATCCCCGCCCAGTCCGTAGACTGTTTCCGTGGGAAATGCTGCGAGCCCGCCGTCCTTAATGATTTCTCCTGCATGCTGCAGCAGAGCCTCATCCGGCTGCTGCGCATCCACTTTGATGATTTCTGTCTTCATTCGGCTCTTATGCCTCTGTTTCTTCCTGCTGTCTGTTGGAAAGCGCATCGATTGCATCGAACAGAACTGCTTCCTCCAGCGATGAGGACGCGAAGAGGACGTTCTCCTCCTCCGGAAGCTCTTCCTCCTCCTGCGGCTCTTCCGCAGCATGTTCTTCTGAAATCTCTTCCGGAATGTCTGCTGCCTGTTCCGCGGGCGTCTCCTTCTCATCCGAAGGCGCTGCACTTCCTGCTTCCGTTACTTCCTTCAGTGCCGGAATTTCTGCCGCAATCTCTTCTGACAGCTGTTCAGCCGTCTTCAGTGCTTCTTCATCAGACCTGCTTTTCGTAATGGCCCTGATCGATTCGGCCAGCGCTGCTTCCGCCTCGTCCTTATCCGGATCGAAGGCCAGCACGATGTCCATATCGCTGTCCTCAAAATCTTCGTCATCGAGGAAGGAATCCATACCGAAATTCAGAATTTCATCTTCCTCGGAAAAATCTTCTTCTGCATCGAGATTAATATCGTCGAGAGAAGACGGCATGCTCTGGACGATCTCATGCATTTCCTTATAGGAAACCATGAATTTGCGCTGCATCTGGTTCAGCATGTCGACGATTTCGTTCATCTCCTCCTGAACAGCCAGATATTTTTCCTTGCCGTCCTTCAGCTTTGCATCGATCTGTCCCTGCACGGATGCCGCTCTGCGTTTTGCCTCCGCATCCGCCTCTTCCACGATCCGCTTTGCCTCTTCCTTCGCATCTCTTAAGATTCGATCGCCTTCCATACGGGAACGGTATACCAGCTCGCCGATCTGATCATAGTGATCGATGTACTTCTGGTATTTGTTCTTAATATCCTGTTCCATATGCTCGATCTGCGAATTTTTCATATCCAGACGTTCATTCAGATCCTTGATCTGCTTGTCCCGTCTCCGGATCTCCCGGTCCATCTCCATGATCCGGGCACCGTATTCCTCTTCCTTCCTGCGGACATAGGTGATGACATCTTCCCTGTCAAATCCCCTGATGGCTATTCTGAACGTCGAAAAATCATCCATCCTGCAGTTCCTCCTCCGTTCTTCCTTTCTCTGCTGCCATTCCTTCAGTAACCACTTCCCATATATCAGATGTTTCCAGTCCGAGCTTCCATGCTGCCGTTCCCGCGCAGTTCAGCTCCGCGATGACAGCGATTTTCTCCCGGATTGAATCCGCATCCTCAAACCAGATCTGATAGGTCGTTGTTCCGTCCGTCTTTTCTGCATAATGCTGTGCTGTTTTCCCGTCCCAGACGGACTGCAGACCAAGCTTTTCAGCAGCCTCTGCGGCTCTGCTCATCCCGTATGCCCGGGATGACGTCACGGTTCCGTCCTCTGCAGACTCCCAGAGTCTCGTGAAAAACGGAATCGCCGCCAGCAGCTTTTCCGCCGGCACGTTCTGCAGTGTCTTTTCAAGTCCGTTCCGGACAAAGCCGATCGATGAGACAGACCCTGCCTTTTTGGAGCTTCCTGTATGCTCGTCATAGCACATGGTGACAACATAGTCCGCCACCCGTGAGAGCTCCGCTCTGTTCAGATATTTTGTAAATGTCGGGACATACGTACACACAGAGAGGACAAGCCCCTCTTTCCGGCATGCCGCTGACATTTCCCTGATAAACTGATGATAGGCGGCTGCACCTGCTTTTCGTACCAGCTCAATATCAACATTGATGCCGTCTGCTCCGGCTTTGACTGTATCAGCCGTCACGGCTGCGATAATCTTCTGCCGTGCCTCATAAGAGGACAATGTCTTCGCCGTCTCCTCTGCGGAGCGGATGCCTCCGTCAAAGTCATTCAGAACAGCCCAGACCTTCATACCGGCCTTATGTGCCGTTTTGACATAGTCCTTTGAAACAAGACTCTGCACGCTGCCTTCTGTATCATCTATAAAGAACCAGGTCGGAGCCAGCACATTGACTCCTGTCACACCCCGCAGAGATTCGGAGAGTGCCTGATTCGATGCCTGATTTGTTGTCTGATGGAAGACCAGCTGAACCGGTCCGTCAATCCCCGTCTCAGCCCCTGTCCAGGTACCGAGAGGTTCTTCCTCTGCCAGCGTTTCTTTTTTTGTGTCCGCTGTCAGGGCATCTTCTTTCACATAACCCCTGTATCCGTCTTCTGTCATCACATAGGACCAGCCGGTCACTTTCTGTGCGGTTGTATTACCTTCTGCGTCTGTATCGAGAAGGCTTACCTTTTCGCCTTCCTGCAGATCACAGATAATGGCACTGCGGATACCGGCTCTCCAGCGCACGGGAGCTTCCTTTGTACCGGCAGCGGTCAGCCGGCTGCCGTTGGTCATGACAACAAGCCTTCCGGGATCTTCATAATAACGTATCTCCGCCGCTGTCACGCTGCGGACAAAATCCCGTGAGAGATACAGTGTTCCGTCTTCTGCAAAAACTGCATCACCGTTTTCCGAAAGCTCTCCGT
This sequence comes from Lachnospiraceae bacterium, assembly GCA_030527685.1. GTDB lineage: Bacteria > Bacillota > Clostridia > Lachnospirales > Lachnospiraceae > Chordicoccus. Next base: position 18,705 of record JAUNAG010000020.1, read on the forward strand.
CAAGCGGATATTCTGTAATTTCGGTCGGACCGCTTACCAGCAGAAGCTGCTTCTTCTTTTCATAATAAATCGAAGGATTCACATAGGCTGCTGTTGACTCGTAATCCAGATAGGGCTCTCCGTCAAGCAGCAGACCCTTTGTTTCGGAGATCTGTTCATTGACGATCACCGCAATCTGCTCTTCTGAGGAAAGTCCGTAGTAAGCCGCTGCGCTCATGCGCCTGCGGGTCGGAATGATCTTCGGAAAAAGAAAGAAGGCTGCCGCGCCGCCCAGTATAAGAAACAGGCTTACAGCAAGAATAAGCAGCTGTCTGTGCACCTGCTTTTTTCGCTCCTGTTGTCTTCTCACACGTTCCTGTTCTGTGTGTTCGGTATGATCTGACATATATCTGTCCTTTGCGTACTGCCTTCAGCAGCTTTTCCTGAAAGCTGCATGTAGAACACTCAGAGCAAATGATACCACAATCGCTCTCAAAACTCTACAGACTGTGGGCCTGCTTCTGCATCAATTACGGATTATAATACAAAAAACTGCCGCACTTATGACACGAACGATCATAAATACGGCAGTCTTTTCTACATATGGAACCCGCTAAGCGGGCATGAGCATCAGCTCATTAGCACTTTTTAAGTGCCTGACGCAATCAGAACTGTATCAGATCAGCCCTGAGAAATTGCGCCTGTCGGACATGCTGCTGCGCATGTTCCGCAATCTAAGCACTCATCAGCGTTGATTTCGTACTGAGAAGCACCTTCAGAGATAGCGCCAACCGGGCACTCACCTGCGCATGTTCCGCAGCTTACACATTCATCAGAAATAACATATGCCATGATTTTTTCCTCCTTCAGATAATTGGCTGTGTCTTTGTCCGCCGACAAAAGACAGCGGGATTCTTTGTTTTATTTTTATCTCCCGCAAGTACTACTATATTCTATGACAAAGACAGGACTTTGACAAGCAAAAGAAAACCTTGCAAAATAGTCAAGATTAGGATTATAATTCTCTGATACCACGATTCACAGGCTGCAGGCTGTCACTCTTTTTTAAGAATACGGGCCTGTATGCTGCTTATATTGGTCAGCACGACCGCTTAGGAGGTTTATAATATGGCACAGATTACAAAAGATATGACCATCGGTGAGATCCTGATGACAGACTTCGATGTTGCTCCGATCCTGATGAGCATGGGTATGCACTGCCTTGGATGCCCGGCTTCCCAGGGTGAGTCTCTTGAGGAGGCTGCTATGGTTCACGGTCTTGATGCCAATGTCATCGAGAAGGCTGTCAACGAATTCCTCGCTGACAAGGCAAAGACAGATGCTGAGATCAAGGCAGGCGAATAAAGAACTGCTTTTATCTTCCATCGGATAAGAAACATACAGCAAGGGCGTCGGCATCAGCCGGCGCCCTTGTTTTTCTGTCATCCCTCTGTCAGCACAGCAAGCTCCTGCAGTGCTGTATGAGCGAATACGAGCTCTTCGTGTTCTCTGGAATAAGCCTCTGCGGAAAGTGTGTACTTCTCTGCCTTTCCGTACTCGGAGAGGATGTTGCAGATCTTATTGTACTCCTCCGGTGTATGTGCACTCTGGTGCAGTACCAGACTGTAATATCCTTCTGTCTCGCTTCTGTAAAGTGTATTGTCTCCGGAATAAAAACCTGCAAGCGCCGCTGCCGCATCGATCACCTGATCGAGGTTGGAAAAACGGTACAGTCTTGTCAGGATAACCGGTTTCTGTCTGGTTCTGGAGCCCTTTCCGGCCTTTCCTGTGCTGCGGCTGCTCTGCGGCTGTTTCTCTGCCGCAGGCTGTGCGTCTGTCTCTGCAGCGACTTCCGCTGTCTGTCCGTCCTGCTGCGGTTCTTTCTCCTTCTGATCCTTCTCTTCTTCCGAAATCCGGTTCAGGTATTCAAGAATATCGTCCGCTCCGTCAATCTTCATCTCGTCAGAATCGGGAAGCACATTGGTTGCGGAAAATCTCGAGAACCGCGTATCCAGCTCCTCCGGATCCTCCACCTTCTGAATATCAATGACGAGGGTATGCTCTTTTGACGGAATTGCCTCTATCATCAGCGGAAGATTCATCTCATTCTTAAAGCCGCAGATCCGGAATGCCTCGCGCAGCATTTCCCTGAAAAGCTGGCGTGCCTTCTCGGAGCCGTATGCGAGTTCGCCGAGACTGATCTGCCTTTTTTCAAGATCTTCTCTTGTCAGTGTGCAGCGAATCTTATTGTCATTGATTTTTTCAATCTTCATATATCCTGTTTTAATAACTCCCTCTATAAAACTTTTCTATCGACTTTTAGCAGTATTCTATCAGCTTTCGGCAAATGTATTGACCTGCTTTTTCTCCCGCTGTAATCTGCTTCTCAAGAAAGGCCTTTCGAAGCTATGGGCGGAATTCTCGAGCTCCCTCCCGGCAGCAGCAATAAAACTCTCACAACAAAAACAAGCATGGAGTTAACGCAGCATGAAGAAACCAGATGACAGGTCCTACGAAGCATTTCGGGAAGAGTTCTGTCTCCTCAGGGAAAGCGGTGTCAGATTGTATTTTCCCGAAGGAACCGAGATTATGCCGGATGTCCTTGCGGAAACCATCTCGCACGATCCCGATGCCACTTATATGCGGGATGCCGAGTATGACCGGAAAGGAAGGATGGTCAGGATTAATTTTACAAGAGTCAGGTTATAAAAAACCTTTACACATCACCTGAATACGGGAAAGTCCTGCCCGGACTCTTCCCTCACTTTGAAAAGCCACAAATGAATAAGCAGCATCCCCGGGCCTTCAGAATCCGTTGTGCACAGGTCCGGGGTTTTTTTTCACTTTTCGGTCAGAGTCTGTCCAGCGGCTTCCCGATGTTCCTGCTCATCTTCTTATTCGATTCCAAGTTCACGGAATGCCTGCTCAAACGGAGCCTTGCAGAGTCCTTTTTCTGTAATAATACCGGTAATCAGACTGTGATCGGTCACATCGAAAGCCGGGTTAAAGACATCCACGCCTTCCGGTGCCATTCTCTCACTGTACCACATCTCGGTCACCTCATCCGGATCGCGCATCTCGATCGGAATCTCTGCACCTGTCGGTGTCGCTATGTCGATTGTGGAACTCGGTGCGCAGACATAGAACGGAATGCCGTAGTGTTTTGCAATAATGGCAAGACCGGAGGTGCCGATCTTATTGGCGGCATCACCGTTTCTGGCCACTCTGTCACAGCCGACAAAGATGATGTCCACTTTGCCGTTCTGCTGCAGAATGGAAGCCATGTTATCGCACTGTACTGTCGTTGTCACGCCTGCCTGCTGCAGCTCAAAGGCGGTCAGACGCGCTCCCTGCAGAAGCGGTCTTGTCTCATCGCAGTACACATGCAGATCCGATCCTGCCCAGCCGTGTTCCAGAGCCATATAAACCGGCGCTGTTGCTGTGCCGTACTTGGCTGTTGCCAGTGTTCCCGCATTGCAGTGTGTCTCGATATTAACCGGTTTTCCGTCTTTTTTCAGCTCTTTGAGGAGTGAAAATCCGATCTCGCCGATGTTTCTGCTGATTGCCACGTCCTCATCCCGGATCTTCTGTGCCTCTTCCGTCAGGAGTTCCTTCATGTCCGGAACAGACATTCCTTCCGCTGCGGCCTGTTCGCAGGTTCTTTCCATTCTGTTCAGTGCCCAGAACAGATTCACTGCAGTCGGTCTGGAGGATGCAAGATAGGCTTTATCCTCCTTCAGTTTCTTTACAAATTCTTCGGTATCTCCGGTTTGATACTGTGATGCCAGAAGCGCAATGCCGTAAGCTGCCGTGCAGCCGATCGCCGGTGCGCCGCGAACCTGAAGCCGCTTAATTGCCTCCCAGATTGCCTCTCTGGATGTAAGCTGAATCCGCTTCACAGTTCCCGGAAGAAGAGTCTGGTCAATGATATCCAGAGCCTTTTTGTCCGGTGTCATCTTTACTGTAATAACCTGTTCAAAGAACTCATCTACTGAAACTGAAGTATCCATCTCTTTTGCCTTATTCCTTTCCAAGCTGAAATGCATCATGCACGGCACGGACGGCATGTTCTCCGTCCTCGTCGGCCACCAGGACCGTAATACGGATTTCAGAAGTCGTAATCATATTGATATTGATGCCTTCGTTATAAAGTGCCTCAAAGAATCTGGCTGCGACACCGGAATTGGACATCATGCCGGCGCCTACAATAGAGAGTTTTGCGACATCCCTGTCCGTCGAGACACTCTTATATTTCAGTCTTTTCTGATTGCGGGACAGCAGGTCCATTGCTGCCTCCATCTCATGATCAGATACCGTAAAGGTAATATCCTTCAGACCGTCGTGTCCGACCGCCTGGATAATCAGATCGATATTGATGCCTGCCTTCGCAAACATATTGAAAAGCCGGAAAGCCACACCGGGCTCATCCTGCAGTCCGATTACCGAGATTCTGTCTGCAGATCTGTCCAGTGCAACACCGCTGATCAGCATTCTTTCCACGTCTGTCACCTCCCTGACAATCGTTCCTTCGTGACGGTTCAGTGCCGATCTGACAACCAGCGTGACTCCGTACTTCTTCGCCATCTCAACCGCACGGTTATGAAGCACTGTCTTCCCGAGTGAAGCCAGATCCAGCATCTCGTCATAGCTGATTTCCCTGATCAGACGGGCATCGGCACAAATAGCGGGATCTGCCGTATAGATGCCGTCTACATCTGTATAGATCTCGCATGAATCCGCATTCAGAGCAGCTGCAAGTGCTACAGCCGTCGCATCTGAGCCGCCTCTTCCGAGTGTGGTCAGATCTCCGTAGCGGTTCACACCCTGGAAGCCGGTCACGATAACAATTCTGCGATCCTCCACTTCGTGCATAATGCGCTCTGTATCAATCTTCTGCACACGTGCATTGCCATAGCTGTTCGTGGTATGCACCATCGTCTGGAAAGCATTGAGTGAAACGGCGCGGATTCCCTGTGCATCAAGAGCCATAGCCAGCAGCGCTGCAGAGATCTGTTCTCCTGTAGCAAGCAGCATATCCATCTCGCGCTTTGACGGATTCTCCTGCACGCTGTGTGCCAGCGCAATCAGGTCGTCCGTTGTGCTTCCCATTGCGGATACAACAACAACGACATCCTCTCCGTGTCTGTAATCCTCTGCGCAGCGCACCGCCACATCCCGTATCTTTTCAGGTGTCTCAACGGACGTTCCACCGAATTTTTTTACAATCAGCATGTTTTCCTGCCTTTTTTGTGAGCCTGCCGGATTCCGGCAGTTTGCTGGAATCCGGCAGGCTCTTTTTCACCCGGACTTCTTATGTCTCTTACGTCTGCCTCATCCGTCCGGGGCAATTTATATATCTTTATTCCTGTTCTTCCTTCTTGCCTCTGCGGAACCACTTGATGACTCTCGCATCCGCTGCAACACAGTCTCTGAACTGCTTCTCGGACATCTTTCTGGTGATGAATGCAAATTCATCTGCATGACCTTCCAGATGTCTTGCGTGACGGATCGGGCCGAAGGTATTGACTGCCTCTGCTTCTGTTCCGCGATAACGGACGAAGAACGGACGCTCTACCTCATCAACCGGCATCAGCTGCAGCTGCTCAGAGCTGTAATCCAGACGAAGCGGTGTTCCGATGCTCTTTACGCATTCGATCACGTCGCCGACAACAGCACTTGCAGTCGGCAGAGAACCTGCACCGGAGCCGTAATACATGGTGGTTCCGACTGCATTTCCCTTAACCAGTACTGCGTTCATGACGCCGTCAACTGTTGTAAGCAGATTCTCGCTTCCGATAACCATCGGTGCAACCAGGGCCCATGTGCCGTTCTTTTCGCGACGGCTTGTTCCCAGAAGCTTGATCCGGCAGTTCATTGCCTTCACGTACTCGATATCGGTATCGTCTACATTGGTGATGCCTTCTGTTGCAACATCCTTGTAGGAGATATGGCAGCCATAGGCAAGTGAAGAGAGAATCGCGATCTTGCGGCAGGCATCATAGCCCTCGATGTCTGCTTCCGGATGAAGCTCGGCATAGCCCTTCTGCTGTGCCTCCTTCAGTGCCTCTGCAAAATCCTTTCCTTCTTCTGTCATATTGGTCAGGATATAATTGGTTGTACCGTTCAGAATACCGGTCACTTCCTCAATTTTCTCACCTGTCAGGGAAGCATTCAGTGTACGGATGATCGGAATTCCGCCGCCGCAGCTTGCTTCGAAGAGATAGTTGGCATTATGCTCAACGGCAATTTTGCGAAGCTCGACGCCGTGCTCTGCCACAAGCTCCTTATTGGAGGTGCAGACGCTCTTTCCTGCCTCAAGGAGCTGCTTTGTAAACTGGTAAGACGGCTTCAGACCGCCCATTGTCTCAACGACAACAGATACTTCCGGATCATTCAGAATGTCCTGGAAATCATGTGTCAGAATCTTTTCAATCGGTGTTCCCGGGAACTCTCTGAGATCCAGTGCATACTTGACTTCAATCTCTTCTCCCACACGTCTTGTGATTTCATCACGGTTCATAGAGAATACGCGAATTACACCGGCACCGACTGTACCGCATCCCATCACTGCAATCTTTGCCATATCTTACCTCCTTAGTCAGCTCAACGGCTCTGTACGCAGGCATATCTGCTGCTTATGACTCTTTTTAAAGAGCAGCCGGCAGGCTGATATGCCTCCGGCCGCTTGTATTATCTGTTGCTTGTTTTATCCTTTGATTCCTTATTGCCAAGTGCTGTCCACTTAAGATAAGCATTGATGAAAGGATCAATATCTCCGTCAAGTACGCGCTGTGAGTTCGTCATTTCCTCATCAGTACGCAGGTCCTTGATCAGCTGATACGGCTGCAGGAAGTAAGAGCGGATCTGATTGCCCCATGCGATATCGGTGACCTTGCCTCTGATATCGTCGAGCTTATCTGCATTCTCCTGCTGCTTCAGCATGAACAGCTTGATCTTCAGTTCCTGGAAAGCCTTATCCTTGTTCTGGAACTGAGATCTTTCATTCTGGCATGTTACCACGATTCCCGTCGGGAAATGCGTGATTCGAATTGCCGAGGATGTCTTATTGATATGCTGACCGCCGGCTCCTGATGATCTGTAAGTGTCGATGCGGATATCCTTCGGATCGATCTCAATATCAAGATCTTCTTCGATATCCGGCATAACCTCACAGGAGGAGAAAGATGTCTGTCTCTTGCCGTTTGCATTAAACGGAGAGATACGTACAAGTCGATGAACTCCGTGTTCGGATTTCAACATGCCATAAGCATTCTCACCATTTACCTGGAAGGTAACGGACTTCAGTCCGGCTTCATCGCCTTCAAGCTCATCGAGAACTTCTACCTGATAGCCGTGAGCCTCTGCCCATCTCGTATACATACGATAAAGCATGCTCGTCCAGTCCATGGCTTCTGTTCCGCCCGTGCCCGCATGAAGCGTTACGATTGCGTTGCATGCATCGTATTCGCCGGAAAGAAGAGTCTTCATGCGGAGTGCATCGAACTTCTTCTTGTAGTCCTCATACATCTCCTCAATCTCCGGAACGAGTTCCGGATCATTCTCCTCATCGGCCATCTCGATCATGCCGCGGATGTCTTCCAGTCCGTTTTTCAGTTCTTCGTACCCTGACACATCGCTCTTGAGTGCAGCAAGCAGCTTCATCTTCTTCTGCGCCTCTTCCGGGACATCCCAGATGTGCGGGTCTTCCATTTCTCTGTTTAATTCCTGAATTCGCTTCTCTTTGACAGCGAGGTCAAAGTGAATCCCTCATTTCAACTAATGGCTGATCGTAGTTATTCAGGTCAATTCTGATCGGATCTAATTCTACCAATAGTCTCACCTTCTTTCTTTCGAGGTCAGAAGAGCTCTCTTTTCGCCTTTTTACGGGGAAAAGGGTCCGACCTTTCTGCCTCTGTCTGTGATATTTTATTTTTGTTCCGCAGCGTTCTGTACGCTGCATCTGATAACTATACCGTAAAACCCCCGCGGACGCAAGTTAATACATGGCAAGTCTGTCTGCAATTGCCGCAAACTGCTCCAGTGTCAGCTGCTCGCCGCGCACCTGCGGATCAAGGCCTGCATCCGCAACAGCCTGCTCGGCCTGCTCCTTGGTATAGCTGAAACCGGCGTAATTCGTGATGCCGTTTGTCAGCTTCTTTCTTCTCTGGTTGAAGGACGCTCTGATCAGATCCATCAGGATCTTCTCATCCTTTACCTCTACCGGCGGCTTCTCATGACGCTCCAGATGGATGACGGCACTGTCAACACCCGGCTGCGGCAGGAAGGAGGACGGATGGACGATACGGACAATGCTCGGATCGGCATAATAGCTGACTGCCAGTGTCAGGGCGCCGTAATCCTTTGTTCCCGGCTTTGCCTGCATACGGTCTGCGACCTCTTTCTGCACCATGACCGTCATGCTCTTAATCGGTGCACCGCTCTCAAAAAGCTGCATGATAATCGGAGTCGTGATGTAATAGGGCAGATTGGCAACCACCTTTACGGGGCGGCCTGCATTTTCCTCCATCACCAGTTCACGGAGATCCAGCTTCAGAACGTCTGCATTGATGACTCTGACGTTGCTCCATCCCATTAAGGTATCTTCCAGAATCGGAAGCAGGGAGCGGTCAATTTCAACTGCGCAGACCTTGCCTGCAGCATAGGCCAGATACTGTGTCAGAGTTCCGATTCCCGGTCCGATTTCAAGTACACAGTCGTCTTCTGTGACGCCTGCCGCATCGACAGCTGCCTGCAGCACACTCTCGTCAATCAGAAAGTTCTGTCCGTACTTCTTGCGTGCGCTGATTCCGTAGCTCTTCAGAACAGCGATTGTATGTACCGAATTACCCAGATATGGCTGTTTTTTCATCTTGTTATCTCTTTCCTGTCTTCATAAGTATCCTGTCTGCAGGATGAACGTCTGTGATATAAACAAACCCGCCACGGTCAGTCTGATGACTGCTGTGGCGGATCTGTGTTCAGCCTTATTCCGGCCTTTTTTCAGAAATGAAAGTCCTTTTCATGCAGCACAGTCATGCCGTCTTCCTTGTCATTGTTCTTTCCGAAGCGGA
>JAUNAG010000021.1:0-21035 GCA_030527685.1 Lachnospiraceae bacterium
AGGAGCTGCAACCGGAGCTGCAACCGGTGCTGCTGCCGGAGCTGCTGCTGTAGCTGTTCCTTCTTCTACTGTGACACTGTAAGCTGTACCATTAACAGTAATTGTATAGTTTTTCATGTTTCATATCCTCCGTTAGTTATGAAAATATCCCGTATTTAGCTCCACTTGTTGCTGCGCAGTCTTCTGATTGAACGGACTGTGTAGCCGTCAACCGGACGATCCTCAGCTGCTGCGATTGCTGCTGCGATAACAGCAACCAGTTCCTGTTCCTTTGCAAGGTCTACTTCTGCAGAAGATACAGCCGGTGCCGGTGCTGCAGCCGGAGCTGCTGCCTTCTTCGGTGCATCCTTCTTCTGCGGAGCTACTTCACCGCCCTTTCCGATGAAACGGAAGCAGCTGATGATAAGGCTCAGACCGACAAGTACGAAGAATACGACCAGAAGACCGGTCAGAGTATTGACGCCTGCTGCTGCCATCTTGCTTCCGAGTGTTTCGGTAGAATCGTCGGAATACTCCTGGATTGCAGCTGTAACCGGTGTCATGGTGCTGTTGAAGTGAAGTGTCAGAAGCATCTGCTCTCCGTCTTCTCCTGTCAGAATCAGTCTGTCGGAAAAGCCTTCCTCTTCTCTCTCGGCATCAAGAACACTTACTGCTGTAATCTCGCCATGGCTCTCATAGAACTGTGTCCAGCGATTTTCAAGATTATTTGTGAAAACAGCATTGCCGATGTTCTTTCCTGAAGCGATCAGCTTCCGGAACTTCTCAAAGCTCTGTGTGCCGAGGAACTGAGCAATACTTTCGGTATAAGCCTTCACATCGTTCAGATTCTCTGATCTGATTTCAATCTGCTTCTCTGCTTCAATCTGTGATGAAGTTTTGGAACCGCAGCCGCTTAATACAGCCGCCATCATCATCACTGTCAGAAGCAGGAGAGCTGCTTTTTTCAATTTTTTCATTGGTGCCGCCTTTCTCAGACTGTTCCGTGCTTCTTGTCCGGGCGCTCTTCACGCTTTGTATAGAGCATCTCGAAGGCACCGATGACATACTTTCTGGTATCGGCATCACTGATAATTGTGTCCACATAGCCTCTTCTGGCTGCGGATGTAACACTCTGCTGAAGTGCTGCATAATCAGCAGCTGCCTTCTTCTGGGTTTCTGCATCAGCGCCGTCACACATAACCTTTGCTGCCATCTTCGGATCCATTGTTCCGATTTCTGCATCCGGCCATGCGAAGACCATATCTGCGCCAAGTGCCTTAGAGCCCATCAGGATGTACGGAGTACCATAAGCCTTGCCTGCAACGACTGTAACCTTCGGAACAGTTGCGTTTGCATAAGCATAAGCAAGACGTGCGCCTGTTCTCGGGAACAGCTTCTCTGTGCACTCCTGTGCCTTCAGAGCTGTTGCATTGACAAGTGTCAGTACCGGGATATTGAAAGCATCGCAGAATCCGATGAAGTCTGCTGCCTTTTCAACGCCCTTTGCGCATAATTCAGCTTCGTTGTTTGCAACTGCACCGACTGTATATCCGTTCAGACGGATGAAGCCTGTTACGACGCAGGAAGCAAAGCCGCGCTTGGTCTCAAAGAAGACACCGCTGTCGCTGATGATTCTCAGTGTATCTGCGGCATTGCCCAGTGTAGAAGCAAGGCCTGTGCACGGACGGTTCAGATCATCCACAACGTCTGCAGCAGAGCCTTCATCTTCGTTGTTCAGCGGAAGCATAACTGCCAGCTCTCTGATTGCCGCATAGATTTCCTCTGCGCTGCCGCAGAAATCTGCATTGCCGTTTTCCATCTGGAAAGCTGCAGCAGATGTATCGTTCTTGTCAGCAGTATTACCCTTCACTGCATCCGGAGAATTAACAAAAAGTTTTGCATCATTCTCAATGAAAGTGAAATCAGCCAGCTGCGGAACAATGGAAAGACCGCCGCCGCAGTTTCCGAATACAGCTGCAATCTGCGGAATCAGACCGGATGCCATAACCTGGCTTCTCATGATGCCGCCAAGTGCGTTCAGAGCATCTGTAGACTCTTCCAGACGTACGCCGGAGCAGTCAATCAGACCGATTACCGGAGCACCTGTTCTGCGTGCAAATCTGTAAATATTGGAAATCTTCTTTGCATGCATCTCACCGACTGAGCCTCCGAGAACGGAAGCATCCTGGCTGTAGATGTATACAAGGCTGCCGTCGATTGTACCGTATCCGGTGATAACACCGTCAGACGGAGTTTCAACAGCAGAGAGATTAAAATCGGTATTACGGGCAGTAACTGCTCCTCCGATTTCGACAAAGCTGTTTGCGTCAAGCAGAGCTTCAATTCTGCCTGCGGCATTCTGTGTCACACTCATCGTATATCCTCCCTGGTATTTAAAAAAAACAATTTGAATTTATTCTAACCGATTCATTCTTCAAATTCAACATTTTCAGAATGAATCGAAAATTCACAGCATATTAATCAGGCATCTGCATTGTCGCCGTAGCGCAATACAATAACAGGTGTCCAGATTTCAATGTTGTTATACAATTTTGCGGCAAATTCCGGCGGCAGATTGACGCAGCCGTGCGAACCTGCTGTTTTATAAATTTCTCCGCCGTACTCGTCTCGCCAGGATGCATCATGCATGCCATAGCTTTCAAAGAACGGCATCCAGTAGCTGACGAAAGACTCATATCTCTGTGATTCGTCTTTTGCCTGCAATGATCCAAGTGTAATGTCTCTCTGCAGGTCAAAAACAGAATACACACCGGAGGGTGTTCTTCTCTCCGGATCAGACTCAAGGCCGCTGACAAACGGGGAATCCAGCACAATTGATCCGTTTTCGTAATAATAGAGATGCTGACCCGTGATATCGATCTCGATGTAAGTTCCTCCGAAAGTGGAATCTACGGTTTCCTTGATCGAGTTCTCAACCTCAACAGTCGTATCCTTATTATCATACAGTGCACTGTAGACTTTATCGGATTCATTTTCTATGCTGATCCGGTAGCCGTAGGCATTGCATTTTTCCACTACATCGCCCTGCATAGTTGAGGTAAACGGCATCGTAGTTTTTACGTCCTCATATTTCGGAGCAGCTTTCTGGAAGATTCCGTAAATCTTTGTATAAATCTTCTCAGAACTGATCTCATAAAGACCGTCGTCGTTCTTTCCGATCCAGGATGTCAGTCTCTCTTTGTCGATGACCTCCGTTTCTCCGTCACGGAACTTGATCGTAACCGTTGTAGAAACAAACTTGTTCAGCTTCTCGACAGAGGCAATCAGGTCTTCATCGTCTTCCGTAGCAGCAGGTGCCTTATACGCACCCTCCACCAGTTCAAGGCTCAGTCTGCTCTCACTTGAGTTGATCGCACTGTCAACAGCCTGGAAGATCACATCCAGATCCGGATTATTGCCTGCGGATGAATCTGTAATGCGGTATGTCAGATCACTGTTCAGAGCGATTTTGGAACTTACCGGATAAGAGATGTTTTCCTCCGCAAATTCGGAAAGTCCTGCAAGATGTGTCTTCAGCCTGTCACTGTCAAAGTGGAAACTGGTTCTGACCGTGCTGTGTGTCTTCTTTCCGAAGAAAGCCGCCAGCCAGGAAAGGCGCTTCTGCTGATCCATCAGCTGCTGCACTTCATTGCTGGAAACATAGGTCAGATCAATATCACTGCTCTTGATGATTTCGTTCTTTCCTCCCCGGAATGAAACCTCCAGCTGATATTTCTCAACGGAATTCTTCAGAAGTTCTTCAGTATAGTCGACTGATTTACCCCCTACCTTAAAACCGTTAATGTAGGTATTCGGCAGAAACTTCTCCGAATAGGAAGCGGCAATCAGGCAATAGCTGATCAGAAGAATCGCAATAACCGCTGCAGCGATCACAGCACCGGTTCGAAGAGGACTGAACTGTTTTTCACCCAGTCTTCCGTTTCTCCCCTGTTTACGCTTCACAGATCTTTTTTTCAGCAGCTTTGACCTCTGCTGCAGTCTTTCCGCTGCTGCTCCGACAGAAGTCAGCTTTTTCTTTTTCTGTCCGGCTGTACTGCCTGCCGGACGTTTTGCTCCGGCCGCTCTGTTTGCACCAGATATGTTCCCGGTTCCCGCCGTTCTTCCCTGTCCCGCAGTTCCGTTCGTGCCGGCCGGTCTTCTGAATTCCGCTGTTCCGTTCGAAGCCGCTGCCCTGCCGGCACCGGATACGGGCGCAGTTCTGCGTCCTGCAGGTCTGTTCAGGCCGGAAGCACTGCTGTGCCCTGCCGGCCTGCCCTGTCCCGCAGTCCCGTTCGAACCTGCCTGGCTGTTCTGCCCTGCAGGTCTGTTATTCGGTTTTGATGAACTCCTTCTATTTCTGATATCCATCTCTTTTACTCTTCGATTTTAATCTGCAGAGAAAGCTCCTCCAGCTGCTTGTCATCAACCTTTGACGGTGCCTTCATCATCAGATCGGATGCATCCTTGACCTTCGGGAACGCAATAACGTCACGAATTGACTCAGATCCGGAGAACAGCATAATCAGACGATCCAGACCGTATGCAAGTCCTGCATGAGGCGGAACACCGTACTTGAACGCTGTCAGAAGGAAACCGAACTGCTCTTCTGCACGTTCATGTGAGAAGCCCAGAACCTCCAGCATCTTCTCCTGTACATCATCCATATGGATACGGATGGAGCCGCCGCCGATCTCGCAGCCGTTAAGAACAATATCGTAAGCCTGTGCACGGACAGAGCCCGGATCACTGTCAATATTCTTCCAGTCGTCTTCGTTCGGCATTGTGAACGGATGATGCATTGCCATGAAGCGGCCTTCTTCATCTGACCACTCAAGCAGCGGGAAATCAACAACCCAGACGAAACGGAAACGGTTATGATCGATCATGCCGAGATCCTCGCCGAGTTTCAGACGGAGCGCACCGAGAGATGCGCAGACAACGCGGAAGCTGTCAGCTGCAAAGAGCAGCAGATCGCCGTTCTCACCACCCATGGCAGCGATCAGTGCCTGCATCTCTTCTTCTGTCATGAATTTGGAGAAGGAGCTCTTAATCTCGCCGTCACTGTGAATTGCAATATAGGCAAGACCCTTTGCTCCGTATGTCTTAGCTGTCTCTGTCAGCTTGTCAATCTTCTTGCGGGGCATATCTCCCTGTCCCTTGACAGTCAGACCTCTGACAGTTCCCTTGTTCTCAAGAGCACCGGTGAATACACCGAAACCACATCCACGGACTGTCTCAGATACATCCTTGATCGGCATACCGAAACGAAGGTCCGGCTTATCGGATCCGTACAGATCCATTGCCTCCTGCCATGCAATACGCTCAATGCCGTTCTCGCTGAGATCGGCTGCTGCATTGCGGATGCCGGCAATCAGCTCTGCATCAAAGCCCAGCTCTTCCATAATAGCCGGCATCTTCTGCAGAAGGAAAGTCAGCAGGCGTGTATTGACATCAATGACATCGTCCTGATCCACAAAGGAAAGCTCCATGTCGACCTGTGTGAATTCCGGCTGTCTGTCGGCACGAAGGTCTTCATCACGGAAGCAGCGTGCAACCTGATAATAACGGTCAAAGCCGGAGCACATCAGCAGCTGCTTCAGAAGCTGCGGGCTCTGCGGCAGAGCGTAGAAGCAGCCCGGGTGTACACGGCTCGGTACAAGGTAGTCTCTCGCGCCTTCCGGTGTGCTGCCGATCAGATTCGGTGTTTCAATATCAAGGAAGCCTTCCGCAGACATGAAGTCACGGATCAGCTGTACCACACGTGCACGGAGAATAATCTTCTTCTGCAGCTCCGGACGGCGAAGGTCCAGATAGCGGTATTTCAGGCGAAGATCCTCTCTTGTGTCGATGCCGTCCTTCACTTCGAAAGGCGGTGTCTGTGCTGTACTGAGGACACGAAGCTCAGTCGGAACAATTTCAATTGTGCCTGTCTTCATGTTCGGGTTTACAGCGCCGGCTCTCTTCTGAACCGTACCGACAACTGCGATTGCAGATTCCGGCTTCAGGCTGCCCCATCTCGGATCAGCATCCTCTGCAACAATCTGAACGATACCGCTTCTGTCGCGAAGAACAACG
The DNA here is from genome assembly GCA_030527685.1 of Lachnospiraceae bacterium. Lineage (GTDB taxonomy): Bacteria > Bacillota > Clostridia > Lachnospirales > Lachnospiraceae > Chordicoccus. Next base: position 6,055 of record JAUNAG010000021.1, read on the forward strand.
AAAGCGATGCCGCCCTTGTTGCGGACAGCTGCAACCCAGCCCATCAGTGTTACTGTTTTACCAACATATTCCTCTGTGACCTCAGCGCATCTGCAGGTGCGCTTCAGGCCCTTCATTGACTCTGCCATTTTTGGAAATGTCCTTTCTGTCTTTTCGTCTCAGTCTCTGTTAAAAAACTCGCGAATATCTGTATATCCCTGTGCTGCCAGCTGATCCTTCTGGAACTTTCTGTTCTTCTTCATCTGAGAGATATCAACTGACTTGCCTTCTGCACGAAGTGCTGCGGCCTCACGGAAGATCTCCGCAATCTTCTCCTGACCCATCTTCTTCTCAACCAGGAAAGCAGTCTTCTCACTGCTTCCCGGTACGCAGAAGCCGCGCTCAAGAAGAAGCAGGATAATTCTTTCAAAGCCGATGGAGAAACCGACTGCCGGAGTTGCCTGGCCTGTAAACTTGCCGATCATCTCGTCATAACGGCCGCCGCCGCCGACAGAGCCTCCGAATTCATCCATTGCGATTTCGAAAATCGGGCCTGTGTAGTAGCTCATGCCTCTGACAAGTGTCGGATCATATAAGACACGGAAATCACCTGTCTTCACAGCGTCAACTGTGCTGATGATGACCGGAAGCGGAGAACCGGTCTCGTCCATCAGTGCAAGTGCTTCCTCTGAAAGTGCTGTCTGCTCTCCGTCTGTAACGAACTGAGCGAGGTAGCGGTCGACAGTCTCCTTCGGCCAGTTCTCTTCCAGCTCAGCGCGGACGCCGTCCCAGCCGATCTTGTCCATCTTGTCAAGGATGATGAAGACCTTCTCGAAATCGCTTTCCTCGAAGCCTGCTCTTGCAGCCATAGCCTTCAGCAGTCTGCGGTCGTTGATGCGGATTGTGAAGTGATGGAAATCAAGCTTTGTAAGAACAGTGGATGTGGCGAGAATCAGATCGATCTCTGCAAGGAAGCTCGGATCTCCGAGAATATCAATATCACACTGTGTAAACTGGCGGAAACGTCCTCTCTGCGGGCGGTCGGCGCGGAAAACACTGCCGATCTGCAGAGCCTTGAACGGTGCCGGAAGCTCTCCGGAATGATTGGAATAATATCTGGAAAGCGGAAGTGTCAGGTCGTAGCGAAGACCGCTGTCTGTTACAGCCTCTTCCGTAGTCGGAGCTGAAAGATCCAGCTTTTCGCCTCTCTTCAGGACCTTGAAGATCAGCTTCTCATTCTCACCGCCCTGCTTGGAGAGAAGGTTCTCGATATGCTCGACGACCGGTGTTTCGATAGAGGAAAAGCCGAAGCCTGCATAAGTTTCGCGAATCAGTGAAATGACATAATTGCGGACAGCCATCTCCTCCGGGAGAATATCCTTCATGCCGGTTACAGGTTTTTTGGTAAGTGCCATAGTATAACCCCTCGTTGAATGTAATAAATGTAATGCGCGTTTTCGGGCTTCCTCACTCCGCCGAAACGGCGGTGACTTCCGCTGCCTCAGCAGCAGCGAGCTCCGTCAGATACTCTCTGACAAGCTCATAGTCGGAATCCGGAAAATGCACATGATATTTTGAAGCATTCCGATGAACCACTCTCTGGAAAGCCAGAAAGATCTTCATATCAAAATGCTTGATCTCATCAATCATGAGGCTCATGGCCTCATCCACTTCAAAACGTTTTCTGTACGGACGGTCCGTCGTCAGTGCGGCAAACACATCACAGACACGGATCACTCTTGCTCCGAGCGGAATCTCGTCTCCTACCAGATTGGACGGATATCCTGTTCCGTCATAATCCTCGTGATGATAGCGCACAGCATCCAGCACCAGATCACTGAACCCCCGCTCCTTCAGCAGTGAATAGGTCAGCATCGGATGCATGCGGACATATTTCATCTCTTCAATCAGAAGCGGGCTGACAATTTCCTCATTGCCGTAAAGATAGTTTGCAAGCTTCAGCTTTCCGATATCATGCATCAGTCCTGCCAGCTGAAACTGGTAGGTGACTGCATCGGACAGCCCAAGCTCTATTGAAAGATCTCTGACAAGGCAGCTGACATACACACCATGTTCCAGCTCCTTTGTCAGATTATAATTGACGATAATTCCCATAGCAACTGTTCTCACAAAGAGACCGGGATAACAGCGGTCTCATATCAGAATGTGTCGGATTCAGTTCTGCTGACGGGCGAGATAGGTCGTCACATCCTTCGGACTGACTGTACGCTCAATTCTGCCGTCAGGGAACACATATTTGGTCGAAGCACCTGCACCGAATGCATGGATTGTCTGCAGTTCTTCCATAATCAGGATATTATACAGGCAGGCACAGTTTTCTGCGGCAAAGCCGGTGTTCTCGAGATTGCCCCGCATATTTTTCTGTCTGTACAGATAATACGGCTTCATTCCCATACGGGCAGCGGAATCTGATGCAAGCTGCATCAGTGTCTGGGAATTCTCAAATACCAGACCGCCGTAATTGCCGTAATCTGCATGAATATCATTCTCACGGTCCTCACGGATTGTTTTTCTCAATCGCGATGCCCGTTTTACCGCAAGCGAATGCACCGTCAGCGAATCCGGTCCCATCGCCTCGATCTCCCGCAGCGTCTTTTCGACATGAGCCTGCTCTTCTCCCGGAAGTCCCAGGATAATATCCATGTTGATATTGTCAAAGCCAAGCTCACGGGCCATATAAAAGGCGCGGCGCGTATCATCGCAGGTATGATGCCTGCCGATCAGCTTCAGCGTCTCATCATTCATGGTCTGCGGATTAATGGAAATGCGGCTGACCCCGTGTGCCTTCAGCACTGCAAGCTTTTCCGCATCCAGCGAGTCCGGTCTTCCGGCTTCCACCGTATATTCGGCAGCGCCTGCCACGTTCCAGATCTCTTCCGCCGCACCGAGCAGACGGTCAAGCTGATCAGGACTCAGCACAGTAGGTGTTCCGCCTCCGACATAAACCGTTGTCGGCGTTCTGTCAGTTCCGCTCTCAAACAGCTTTTCCGAGCGTGTTTTCATCTCCTGAATCACTGTATCGACATACTGGTCCAGTCTGCTCTTCCAGGCCGCATAGGGGCTGGAAGCAAATGTACAGTACAGGCAGATGGACGGACAGAACGGAACATGAATGTAAAGACTGGAGCTGTTCGGACCGAGTGAAAGCGGTTCAATCAGCTTTCTCTCATGTTCTGCAATCTGTGTAGCCAGCTCTGCCTTCTCAGCTGAAACAAGGTGATCTCTGCGAAGAAGCTCTACGGCCTGCTCGCGGGTCCCTTTTTCTTCCAGCACTTTCATGGGAATCTTTGTCGGTCTGATGCCCGAAAGTGTGCCCCATGGAAGCTTTTCGCCCGTATAAGCGGACAGCATCTCATATATTGAGCGCTTCAGCTGATTTTTTGCTGCTGCTCTCTCCGTATACTCCGGTATCTCGATATCAAGGAGAAGATCCCGGGGAATGCTGCATTTTTCAGCATCGTCTGCGGTAAAGATGCTCACCTCATCATCAGGAAAAAAGCTTTTTACCAGCGAATGAATGTCATATAAAAAATCGTGCCTGTCTACTTTGATTCCGATATTCAATCTTTAAGCGCCTCCGGGAAGCTCATGTAAGGTAGTCTCGTTCGTGCTCAACGGTTGTTTCCGGTCCGTGTCCGGGATAGACAGCCGTCTGCGGGGGCAGCGTGCTGAGCAGTCTCTGCAGCGTTTCACGCATTGCCTGTTCCGAACCGGTCGGAAGATCCGTGCGGCCGCAGCTGTCCAGGAAGATTGTATCTCCCGCAAAGAGGAGATCCTGCTCCTTCAGATAGTAGCATACGCTTCCTGCTGTATGACCGGGTGACGCAAGTACAGTGAAGCTGCAGCCGATAAAGCTGAGCTCATCTCCGTCCTGCAGCCAGCGGTCCGGGCTGATGACATAATCCTCTTTCTGAAACGGATTGCTGAGCTCCGGATTTTCCGCCAGTGCCCGCTCCTTCTCGGCAAGACAGATGACGACCTCGGGGAACGCCTCTTTAAGAGCATTCACAGCCTGTATGTGATCAAAATGCGCATGCGTCAGAAGGATTGCCTCGGGCCTGACTTCCAGTCGTGAAAGTGCCGTCAGAATCCTTTCCGCATCATCGCCGGGATCAACCAGCACACAGCGCCCCGGCAGTTCTTCATTTTTAACAATATAGCAGTTTGTCTGAATCGGTCCGACCACAAGCAGACCAACCCAGAGATTCGAATTCGACATAGGATCAGCCTGTCTTTCTCTGAATATCAATGACATCCGGAACCGCTCTGACGAGTGCCAGCAGATCGTTCAGCTCCTGAATAGAATGCACCTCGAAGCTGAGCTCCATGGTTGCGGTGCCCTGCTTACTTGTTCGTACATTCATCTGGTCGATGTCAATCTTATGCTCAGTAAAAATTCTGGAGACATCCACAAGAAGTCCGGTTCTGTTTGTTGCATAGACATTAATCTCCGCAACATAGGTGCCGCTTTCCTTCTCATTGTCCGGAATCTGCCATTCTGCATCAATCAGACGCGCACGGTCCAGTTCTGACATATTGATGATATTGACGCAGTCCGTGCGGTGTACGGTCACACCTCTGCCTCGCGTCACGTATCCGACGATTTCATCACCCGGAATCGGGGCACAGCATTTTGCGAAATGAACTGCTACGTCATGAATACCCTTTACAACAATGCCGTTCTTGGAACTGCGGCGGACAATCGGAAGCCGGTCTTTATTCTCGGCTGCTGCTGCCAGAACATCTTCATCCGTCTGCTGCTTTTTATGTTCTTTTTCATACAGATCAATCAGTTTATTGGCAATCTGGCCTTCCTTTAAGCCGCCGTGTCCGATGGCTGCAAGAACAGCCTCCCAGTCACGGAAGCCGTATTTCTGCATAACGCCGCTCTGATAAGCGGATTTCAGAAGATCGGAAGGCGCATAGCCCTTGCCCTTCATGAACTGGGCGAGCAGCTCCTTTCCTCTGTCGACATTGTCTGTCTTCAGCTCCTTGCGGAACCACTGATTGATCTTGGTTTTCGCCTGTGTAGACTTTACAATCTTCAGCCAGTCACGGCTCGGACCCTTGGAATTCTGTGAGGTCACAATTTCCACGCGGTCGCCGTTCTTAAGCACATAATCAACCGGCACAAGCTTTCCGTTGACACGGGCGCCGATCATTCTGTTACCTACTGCCGAATGCACGCTGTAGGCAAAGTCAATTGTGCAGGAACCGCTCGGAAGTGTCTTGACATCACCCTGCGGCGAGAAACAGTAGACACTCTCGGAAAACAGATCGAGGTCAGACTTCAGAAGCTGCATGAATTCCTTATTATCCGAGGAATCCTGCTGCCATTCCAGAATCTGACGAAGCCATGTCAGCTTCTCCTCTTCCTGATTTCCGGTCGGAGCGTTGCCGTTTGAAACTTCTTTATATTTCCAGTGTGCAGCAATACCGTATTCAGCGACACGGTGCATCTCAAGCGTTCTGATCTGAATCTCGAACGGCGTGCCGTCATTGCCGATAACGGTAGAGTGCAGAGACTGGTACATATTCGGTTTCGGCATTGCAATATAATCTTTGAAACGACCCGGAATCGGCTTGTAAAGCTCATGCATCAGACCGAGTGCCGCATAGCAGTCGCTGACGCTGTCTACAATAATACGGATCGCAAAGAGGTCATAGATCTGGTCCAGCGTCTTATGCTGGTTGACCATCTTTTTATAGATTGAGAAGTTATGCTTGACTCTGCCGTTTACTTCGCCATGAATACCTGCATCCTTGACAGCCTTGCTGACCTCCTGCACGATTTCATCGACGAATTCGTCTCTCTGTGTCTTTCTGGCATCAATCTGGGCAACCAGATCCTGATAAACATCCGGCTTCCAGTACTGCAGAGCCAGATCATCGAGCTCAACCTTGATTTTGGAGATACCGAGACGCTGTGCAAGAGGCGCGTAGATATCCATGGTCTCACTCGCCTTCTCGATCTGCTTCTCTCTCCGCATATATTCCAGCGTCCGCATATTATGAAGGCGGTCCGCCAGCTTGATGATGATGACACGGATATCCTTCGCCATAGCGAGGAACATCTTTCGAAGATTTTCAGCCTGAATCTCAATCTTCTCAACCTTGTAATCGACCTGACCGAGCTTTGTCACGCCGTCTACCAGAAGCGCAACATCACTGCCGAATGCAGCCTCCAGATCCTCAACAGTCGCATCTGTATCCTCCACGACATCATGGAGGATGCCTGCGGCAATTGTCTCCTTATCCATCTCCAGATCGGCCAGAATAATGCCGACACAAAGCGGATGAATAATATAAGGCTCGCCTGACTTTCTCTTCTGATCACCGTGAGAAGCTTCCGCAACACGGTAGGCTTTCTCGATCATTGTCAGATCATCCGAGGGATGGTATTTGAGAACACGACGACGAAGCTCCTGAAAAAGATCTTCAGGAGCTGTAAAATCAGCCGGTGCAGACAGCGTTTTCTCCTTCTTTCCGGATGCTGTCACAAGTACTTCCTGCCGCAGTCCGATCGGAGCCTTCGCTTTTACATTTAACTCATCACCCATGTATTGCAACCTGTCCTTCATTCAACTAATCTGTCGTGAAAATGCATCCCTGCAGATAAACTCCCATGCACGCTTCGCGGGACTTTTTCAGTAAATTACTTTCCTTCGTAGCTGATGACACTCTCGACATCATATTTCTGCAGCTTGTCTCTGCCGTTCAGGCCTGCAAGCTCCATCAGGAATACCATCTTTACAACATCGCCGCCGAGGCGCTCGATCAGATTTGCAGCAGCTGCAACTGTTCCGCCCGTAGCAATCAGATCATCGATGATGACAACCTTCTCGCCCGGTAAAACCGCATCCTTGTGAAGCTCGATCTCAGCCTTGCCGTACTCCAGATCATAGCTCTCGGAAATCGTTTCACACGGAAGCTTGCCCTTCTTTCTGACAAGGACAAACGGCTTATGCAGATTATAGGCAATCGGCATACCGAAGATGAAGCCTCTGGATTCAAGTCCGGCAATCTTGTCAAATTCAAGTCCTTCCAGCTTCTTCTGCATCTCGTCGATCGCCATGCGGAGACCGTCTGCATCCTGCAGAACAGAAGTGACATCTCTGAAAATAATACCCTTCTCCGGGAAATCCGGAATTGATCTTACATACTCTTCAATATTGTCTCTAATCATATTTATTCTCCTTTACACAGCCTGATCAGGCAAAAGGCTCAAGATATTGATCTGAAAAGATAAAAACAACTATATCACGAATAATGCGTTATTTAAAGTGGCTTATCACGATCTGCAATCTCCTTCTTCCCATATATTCGTTCATCTCCGGTTCGTAGATGATGGAATGTACGGGTGTATCAGAGATCTTTCTGCTGATTTCGTCGATATTTCTGAAGCATACCGCATCGACCGGAATTCCTTCTGTCGGCGGAAGCATAATTCCGGTGTTTCCCTGCGTACCGCCTTCTACAACAGTACGCACCTTCATCTTCAGCACGTTTCGTCTGGCGCCGAAGATTCTTGGATGCTCACAAATCACACTCTTCTGGCCGAACAGCGGGTGCGGGTTTGCCTTTCCGCAGGGCTCAAACAGCTTCAGTTCCTCAACCATCCGCTCGTTCAGTCTGCTTACCGGAACAATAGCATCAATGCAGATCTTCGGAATCATCTCCTCTTCTGTCAGCGTACAAAGCTCATTCAGCCTCTGACGGAAGACCGGAATCATCTTTTCGTCCAGAGAAAGTCCTGTTGCCATAGGATGTCCGCCGAATTTCAGCAGCAGTTCCTTCACTTTTACTAGTTCTTCGAACATGGAATAGGCTTCCGTGGAACGACCGGAACCCTTTATACATTCCTCACCTCTTGTGAGGATGAACGTCGGACGGCCGTAGCGCTCACGAATTCTTCCGGCAATAATACCGGCAATACTTTCGTGAATTTCCGGAAGGAACACAACCAGGACACGATCATCGACAAGAGATCCGGATTCAATCTGTCTTACAGCTTCTTCTGTTCCGGCCTCCGTCATGGCCTTTCTTCTGTCATTCAGAGCCTTCAGCTCTCCTGCCAGACGGGATGCCTCTGTCTCGGATTCCGATTCCAGCAGACGAAGCGCCAGCATTGCAGTATCAAGTCTGCCACTTGCATTCAGACACGGACCGAGCACAAAGCCGATATGGTAAGTCGAGATGGCAGAAAGAGCAACTCCGCAGGTTTCTGCAAGACTGCACAGTCCCGGATTTTCCGTCTGCCGGAGATCCTTCAGCGCTTCCTTCACAAGAGCACGGTTTTCACCCGTCAGATCCACAATATCACCAATCGTGGCAAAGCCCGCAAACTGCAGAAGCTTCATCTCCCGGTCTGCACCGAGTGCCAGAATCAGCTTCCACGCAACAGCTGCTCCGCAGAGGTTCTTGTTCGGATAAGTATCATCCTCTCGCTTCGGGTCAACAATCGCATCTGCTTCTTCGGGAAGACTTAAGACCTCGTGATGATCTGTCACCACCACGGTCATGCCAAAACTTTTGGCAAGGCTCACTGCGCTTCCGGAGGAAATACCGTTGTCGCAGGTAACGATGACCTCAATTCCCTCTTCATGCGCTGCCCTGATCATATTTTCGTTAATTCCGTAGCCGTCCTTCAGACGATCCGGAATTCTGACATCCACATCACCTCCAAGTTCTCTGAAGCCCTGTTTCAGAATATAAGAGGCCATGATTCCGTCAATATCATAATCACCGATAATACGGATTCTCTTCTTCTCTGCTATTGCCTGCTTCAGAACAGCACAGGCGCGATCCATATCCTTCAGGAGAAAGGGATCCAGCAGCAGTTCTCTGCCGCCGTACAGGAAATCCTGTACTTCCTGCTCTGTTGTAAAGCCGCGTCCTGCCAGAATGCCGGCAACAACGGGATCAAGATTAAATCGTTCCGCGATCTGCTGCGCTTCTTCGGTGCGGGGTCTCTTAAATGTCCATCTTTCTTTTGTCATTCCTGTTATTTCCAATCCAAAAATCTTTTAAGCCTGTTTTTTTAAGGCTCTTCATTCTGCAAAAAGCCGGAGCCTGATGTCCGTGCATTCATTTGCTGGCGGCTCTTTCTTATCCGAAAAGATCGGCAGATGCATATCTCTTAGCATCTGCCGATCTTAGAATTAGCTGCGGTTTGACTTCTTCGTCTTCTTCTTGCGGATGACGTTCGGGTTGCCGCCTGTTCTTACTGCGGCAGTAACATCTGCAGCCTTCGCATCAGCAGCACGCTCAGCTCCCTTAGCGGCGTCAGCCTTTGCGCGTGCAGCAGCTGCTGCAGCATATTCCTTAGCATCCTTTCCGAAAGTCGTACGCATCCAGTACCAGAGCGGACCTGTCAGGAAGACAGATGAGCAGGCACCTGCAAGGATACCGACCATCATCGGAAGTGTGAATTCCTTAATAGAGGAAACACCGACAACATAAAGCACACAGATAGAAGAAAGTGTGGTCAGGTTTGTGAAGATGCTTCGTGTCAGAGTCATGTTGACAGCACGGTCAACCAGCTCTTCCAGATTTGTACTCTTTGTAGCCTGCGGAAGTGCTTCTCTGATACGGTCGAAGATGACAATTGTGGAGTTAATGGAGTAACCCAGAATTGTCAGCATGACTGCGATGAAAGCATTGCCGACAGAAATCCGGAGAATTGCATATGCCATCAGTGTAATCAGTACGTCGTGGCACAGAGCAAGTACTGCGGATGTTGCAAAGCGCATATCCTTGAAACGAATGAAGATGTAAAGCAGCATCAGGACAACTGCAAGAAGAACAGCCTGAATAGCGCTTCTTCTCATTTCCTTGCCGACTGTTGCAGAGATGGACTCTGCCTTGATGCTGGATTCTTCTACACCGAAGCTCTCAAGAAGCTTGGCTGCCATTGTCTGACGTTCATCGACATTCAGCGCTCTGGTCTTGATGATAACTTCGTTGGAACCGACAACCTTCTGCATGGAAATGTTGGAGTCGCCGGTTACTTCTTCGATTACCGGCTTCACCTGTGCATCAAGCTCAGCCAGAGTGTAATCTGTATTGAAATCAACTGTAGATGCTGTTCCGCCGAGGAACTCAAGGCTGTAGTTCAGCTCTCTTTCGCCCTTGGATGCATGGAAGATCATGCAGCCGATACCGATCACCAGGATGCAGCCGGCAAATACAAGATACTTCATGCGGTTGCGGATGAAGGAGAAGCTTGTCAGCTTCTTCTCGCGTGCCCAGAGCTTCTTCTCGCGAACGCCCAGTGCATAAACCGCATTGATCAGAAGTCTTGTGATAACAAGAGCAGTAAACATGGAAAGCGCAACACCGAGGGCCAGTGTCATAGCAAAGCCCTTGATGCTTCCTGTTCCGAGAAGACCCAGAACAGCTGCAGCGATCAGTGTTGTGATGTTGCCGTCCACGATAGCGGACATAGCCTTGCTGAAGCCTGCATTGATAGCGCCTCTTACAGAAGCACCGTAGGAAAGCTCCTCCTGCAGACGGGAGAAGATGATGACATTCGCATCAACCGCCATACCGATTGAAAGGATGATACCTGCAATACCCGGCAGAGTCAGTGTCAGATCGAATGCGTTCAGAAGCACCAGCATCATTGCAACATAAAGCAGCAGTGAGAACGATGCGATTGCACCCGGAAGAAGATAAACAGCGATCATGATGATCATGACCAGTACCAGACCGACCGCACCGCCGCGGAGAGAAGTCTGGATCGCTGTCTGGCCGAGCTGTGCACCGACAACGTTGGAACGGATCTCGTTCAGAGTAACCTTCAGACCACCGATACGGATATAGGAAGCAAGCTCTCTGGCTTCTTCAATAGAAGACATACCTTCGATGATGGCCTTGCCGTCTGTAATCGCTGCATTTACACGCGGAACAGAGACAAATGCGCCGTCATAGTAGATACCGATTGACTCGCCCTTTTCATAAGCAGCTGTTGTACCTTCACCGAACTTCTCGGTTCCTTCACTTGTGAAGGTCAGCTCAACAACGTACTTATTGTTCTTTGTTGTGGAATCCTGCTGGATGCCGCCCTGTGCATCCTGCACATCGCCGCCCTCGCAGACAATGGAGCCGTTCTCTTTCAGCTCATCGATTGTCTTATTCAGCTCATAAGTTCCGGTTGAGCTGCTGTAAGAGTAGTTCTGATTGCCGTCGGCATCAGTCTGTGCGATAAAGTACAGAGAACCCGGAGTACCGAGGTCTTCCAGAATCTCATTGGCATTCGTAACGCCCGGAATTTCTACATTGATACGGGTGGAACCCTCTCTGTAGACATTGGACTCTGTCGAATACTGCTCCACACGCTTCTGGAGCTTTACCTTCGTGTCATCCATGTCTGAGGAGGACGGGTTTTCTTCCGCTGCCTCATAAGTAATGGAAACGCCGCCGGAAAGATCAAGACCGGTCTTGATGTTCTTCATGGATCCTGTGCCGCCGACACCCCAGCCCTTCAATGCGGTGAAGAGCATCAGTGCTGTCACAAGGATCATGGCAATAAATGTGATGATGCCAGTTCTCTTTTTCATTGTGTGACTATCTCCTCGTTGCTTTAAATATTACATCCCTCATGCAGATGCAAAACATTTCAGCCCCTTCCTTCGGGCTTTCAGTGTCATGCCTCCTCGCTGAGAGCTGCTTTCACCATAATGGCACACTCTACGCGCTTCCGCTCGAGCATGCAGCCGATCTCATAGACATCGGCAATACTTCCCGTGAAATTATAGGAATTCGCAAGGCATCCGCCGCTGCAGTAGAATCTTGCAAAGCAGGTTGCACACTGCTTCTTGGAGTAAACGTTTACACGCTTGAAATCTTCGACGACATCCTGCTTCTTCACGCCCTCGTCAACATTTCCCAGAAGGAACTCTTCCATGCCGACAAACTGATGGCACGGATAGAAGTCACCCCACGGTGTAACAGCCAGATATTCCGAGCCGCTGCCGCATCCGGAAAGTCTCTTGTAGACGCACGGACCACCCGTTAAATCTATCATAAAATGGAAGAAATTAAAACCTTTTCCTTCCTTTTCACGCTTGATCATTTCACGTGCAAGGATGTCATACTGTTCCATCAGAACAGGCAGATCTTCCGGGCGAAGTGCATAATCTTCTTCAGGCGGAGCGACAACCGGTTCTACTGAAATCTGATCAAATCCGAGGTCTGCCAGATGCAGAACATCCTGTGAGAAATCAAGATTCCATCTTGTAAATGTTCCGCGGACATAATACTTCAGACCAAGCTCACGACGCTGTCTTGCGAACTCGATGAACTTCGGCATAACAAGATCGTAGCTGCCTGCTCCCTTGCGGAAGGGACGCATGCGGTCATGTACTTCCTTGCGGCCGTCAATGGAAAGGACGACATTATCCATCTCACGATTGCAGAACTCCATAACCTCCTCGTTCAGAAGAACGCCGTTGGTTGTGATCGTAAAACGGAAATGCTTGTCGCAGGTCTTTTCCAGTTCTCTGCCGTAGGCAACAAGAGCCTTGACGACATCCCAGTTCATCAGCGGCTCGCCGCCGAAGAAGTCCACTTCCAGGTTATGTCTTGCTCCGGAATGTGAGATCAGGAAGTCCAGAGCCTTCTTTCCTGTTTCATAGCTCATCAGCGCTCTTCTGCCGTGATACTCGCCCTCTTCTGCAAAGCAGTACTTGCAGGCAAGGTTGCAGTCGTGCGCAATATGAAGACAGAGTGCCTTGACCACGGTCGGTCTCTTTGCGAAAGCTTCAACCGAAGGTGCATAGGGCTCTTCGGAGAACAGCATCCCCTGTGCCTTCAGCTCATCGATCTCAGCAAGTGCCTCGCTGATTTCATCTGTGCCGTCTTCACTCTTCTGTGCTCCGTATTCATTTTCCAGACGTCTTCTGATTTCGGCAGGATCCTTTGTCTCCTGCATCACCTGCAGTGCATCATAGACAAGATCGTCTACGACATGAACAGAACCGCCCGGTACATCAAGAACAATATTCAGCCCGTTACTTTTATACTGATGAATCTGCATAATACTCCGTATATTTATAATGTATTGTCGTTTATATTTTCATGCCCGCGCAGCGGGATTATTGATGCCTAATCGCAATCAAAGCTTTGCCCCGTGAATGCAAGCATCCGCAGTGCAAAGCCTTGATCCGGTAATCACTTTCAGGTTCCTGCTGTCATTACTGCCTCAGGTCGTTCAACCTGCTGTTACTTACTTATGAGATTCGCAGCTCTGGTTGCCGACTGTGCAGCTTGTCTTGCAGGCAGACTGGCAGGATGTCTGGCACTCGCCGCATCCGCCCTTCTTGACGGTTTCCTGAAGATTCTTTGTATTAAGAGTCTTTACATGCTTCATCATGAACACCTCCTCTTGCACATTAATGGATGAATTATAGCATAGTCCCTCTGTACATGTCAAAATACATACGCACAACTTTGACTACTTTGATAACTCCATTGCTGTGCTATTTTAAATCTGATAAAATTCGTGATGAATCATATAAATATAAGAGGAAATTCATCATCTATGAGTACACACACAACAATTGATCTGCTGATTCTCGTGATTCTTCTCCTCCTGTCTGCCTTCTTTTCATCCGCGGAAACCGCTCTGACAGTCGTCAACCGCATCCGGATGCAGGCACTGGCCGAGGAGGGAAACACACGTGCCGCCAAGGTCATCGCCGTTACAGACAACCGGCCGAAGATGCTTTCCGCGATTCTGATCTGCAACAATGTCATCAATCTGTCGGCCTCAGCTCTCTCCACCACACTTGCCATCCGCGTCTTCGGAAATGCAGCCGTCGGTCTGGCAACCGGTGTTCTGACTGTCCTTGTCATTATCTTCGGAGAAATTGCACCGAAGAATATGGCCGCCGTCCGCAGTGAAGAATTTGCGCTCCGCAACATCTCTGTGATCAGCTTTCTGATGAAGGTTCTGACTCCCGTCATCTTCATCGTCGAGCATCTTGCCGCTCTCGTCGTGCGCCTCTTTGCCATTGATCTCAATGAAAAGCCGACCATGACCGAGAATGAGCTGCGTGCTCTTGTCGATGCCTCCGAGGAGGACGGCGTCATCGAAAGTGATGAGCGTGCCATGATCAACAACGTGGTAGACCTGCAGGATACCTACGCACGCGAGATTATGATCCCCCGCATCGATATGATCTCTGTTCCGGATACCAGCACGCGCGACGATCTTATTCAAATCTTCCGCGAGCATCGCTTTACCAGAATGCCGGTTTATCACGAGCATGAGGAAAATGTCATCGGCATCGTAAACGTCAAGGACCTCCTTGTCACAGACAGGGACGATTTCAGTCTCGATAAGCTGATGCGCACCCCTTACTATACCTATGAGACCAAGAATATCTCCGATCTTCTTGACGAGATGCGTCTGGAAAGCCGCTCCGTGGTCATTGTCCTGGACGAATACGGCAATGCCTCCGGCATGCTGACCATGGAGGATGTTCTGGAAGAGATCGTCGGCGAAATTCACGACGAATACAAAAACCGCGACACAGACGAAATCACTGTTCTCTCGGAAGGCCGCGAATATACCTGCCTCGGCTCTGCCGACATCGATGATCTCAATGAGCTGGCAGGTCTTTCTCTCGAATCGGAGGACTACGACACCATCGGCGGCTTTGTTATTGAACATTCCGACGACAAACTTCCGAAAGTCGGTGAATCCATTGTCCTGCCGGACGGCACACGCATGGTTGTCGAGTCCGTCCGTAAGAACCGCATCATGCGGGTTCATGTGTTTATCCCCGCACCGGATACGGCGGAAGAAACAGAATCATAAATAACATCATAAATAACACTTTCCATCTCACACTGCAGGGAGGCATCTATGTATTACTTCATCGTAAATCCGACTTCCCACTCCCGCTCCGGAACCGCTGTCTGGAATAAGGCGAAAGCCGTTCTTGACAACCGTGGTGTTCAGTACCGGTATTTCG
>JAUNAG010000021.1:21070-27479 GCA_030527685.1 Lachnospiraceae bacterium
AAGGTCATGCCGGAGAGCTGGCTCGTGAAATCAGCTCAGGCGATCCGCAGGCCGTCATTGTGCCGGTCGGCGGTGACGGAAGCATCAATGAAGTTCTGAACGGCCTGACCAATCTCGACACGGTGACACTCGGCCTGATCCCTGCCGGATCCGGCAATGATTTTGCTGCCGGCATGCAGATTTCCAAAGACCCGGAAGAAGCCGTCCGTTCCCTGCTGGACGGTAATCGTTCTGTTCTTATGGACGTCGGTCTGCTCACCTATAATGACGGAACACAGCGCCACTTCGGCATCAGTGCCGGGTTCGGCTTTGATGCAGCTGTCTGTCAGGAAGCTTTCACCTCCCCGCTGAAAGCTGCTCTCAACCGCTTCGGCCTGGGAAAAGCCGTTTATTCTGCCATTGCGGTCAAACAGATTGCCTTCTGCAAACCGTTTGATGCGACTCTGGAGACGGACAGCGGAGAAATCCAAACCATACGCGACATCTTCTTCATCGCCTTTATGAATCAGAAGTTCGAAGGCGGCGGACTGATGATGACACCGGATGCAAGACCTGATGACGGTCTCCTCGATCTTCTGGTCTGTGCCGGCATCACACGCCCGACTCTCGTAAAAGCCCTCCCCTCCGCCAGACACGGAGGCCACGTAGGCGTAAGAGGACTGCATTTTATAAAAGCTCGTTCTGTTGACATTCACGCAAGCTGCCCCCGTGCCGTTCACACGGACGGAGAACCGCTCGGAATGCATGACAGCCTTCGTGTGGGTTTTGAGAATCAGAAACTCCGCGTACTGATTTAAGGATTCATGTTCCCGCATCACGGGTCTTTAGCATCCCTGTAAAAGTCGGTTGCTTCGTGCTGCACACCGCGGGTCTTTTAAATTAAAAATCCGAATGTGAAAGCAAAAACTTTCACATCCGGATAAATAAGACGAATATACCGCTTCGGCTTCTTTAATTGAAGCCGAAGTATTTTTGTGCAATGGAATAACCGCGTACGGCCATTTTGCGTCCCGGCTTTGTCGGAACGTTAAGTACTCTGCCGAGGAAGCTGTGGCGGATTCGCATGTAGAGAACGAGATCCTTCTTCTTCAGGTACTCCCATAAAGCCTTCTTCTCGGCAAGTGCTTCCTTTGTTCCCATACGAAGCAGCAGAATGGAGGAAACGCTCATGATGATGCCGAGGTCATGTACCATATACTGTACATGGCTCTTCTTCTTCAGAAGCTCCGGTCTGTAGCCGTCGATCATCATGCGTGTAACACGCAGCTGCTGATCCATACGGCCGATCATGACCTCTTCATTGACAGACTGATCTGCACGGCCGATGAAATAGCGGTAGAACGGAACGTTCAGATAGTACATAGTCTTGACATACATCATCGGTGTGTATGCATAGATGTTATCGACATAGAAGGTATGCTCCGGCAGACGAAGTCCGCATTCACGCAGCAGAGCCGTTCTGTAGATCAGGCTGTGCATCAGGACGTAACGATGTGTATTCAGCGGCTTCTTGATGTCATCCCATGTGAAAATTCTTCCTTCCGGGAAAGTTCCGACATAGCGCATGCCGTGCTTCTTCTTTGCGCCCTGCTTTTCATAAATATAATTGCTGATCATCGCATCCAGAGTCTGCGGTCCGGAGATGCAGCTGCGCAGTGCCTCCAGAATCTCCATATAGGAGTCATAATCCAGCCAGTCATCGCTGTCGCAGACCTTGAAATAGATACCCTGCGCCTCATCAATACCGGTATTGACTGCACCGCCGTGTCCCTTATTCTCCTGATGAATGGCGCGCACGATACCCGGAAATCTGCTCTCATATTCCTGTGCAATCTCCAGTGTCTCGTCCTTGGATCCGTCATCGATGACAAGAACCTCTACATCATCGCCGCCGACTACAGCGTGATCAATCGCCTTCTTCATGTATGCGGCTGAATTGTAGCAGGGAATGGCAATCGTCAGTATTTTCATGAACTCTCTTCCTTTCTGATCAGTAATTTATCTGTATATGCGGAAAATGCACTCGGTATCGAGTACGTCTTTTCAATTTCCTTCAGGTCAGCACAGATCCACGCTCCGCGATCTTCGTCAGGAGGCGCAATCCGGATCTCATAACCGATCATCTGCCATTCAACATGTGAGAATACATGTTTTGCTTCCGGCAGGCGCTGAATCCTCAATGCATCATAACCGTTTTCTTCAACATATGCAACTGCTTCCGCGTCATTCACATGCCCCTCCATGTTCGGAAACTCGTACAGAGAAGCCAGCAGACCTTTGGGCGGACGCTTGCGGATCAGTGCCTCCGTTCCCGTCCGGACAACCAGAACCGTCCTTTTTTCGACTCTTCTCTTCTGCTTGCCGATGCGAACCGGGAGAACTCCTGTTTTTTCTTCTTTATAAGCAGCACAATACGGCTGCAGCGGACAGCTGTCACAGTGCGGAGCGCGGTCCGGAACACAGACAAGAGCACCGAGCTCGATCAGTGCCTGGTTGAAGTCCCCTGCATAGATCTCCGGCTCCTGCAGATCCTTCATCACTTCCCGGAAGGCCTCCTCCGCCTCTTTTTTCACTCGCGGAAGCAGAATATTGTCTTCCAGAGCAAGAAGTCTTGCATACACGCGCAGCACATTGCCGTCCACAGCAGGCACCCGTTCTCCGAACGCGATCGATGCCACAGCGCCGGCTGTATAAGAGCCGATGCCGGGAAGCTTCTGAATCTCAGCTGCATTTTCCGGAAAACGGCCCTGCTCTTCCTGCTGAATCTGTCTGGCAGCCTTCTGCATATTCCGGACACGGTTGTAGTAGCCAAGCCCCTCCCAGAGCTTCAGAAGACGGTCCTCCTCGCAGGCAGCAAGTGAGGCAACATCCGGAAGTACAGAAAGAAAGCGGTCATAGTATCCTCTGACCGCTTCCACTCGTGTCTGCTGGAGCATAATCTCCGAAACCCAGATCTTATAGGGATCCGCCGTATGTCTCCACGGAAGATCTCTTTTATTCCCCTGATACCACTGAACCAGAGGCATTGCGATTTCTTTTGTAATTCTCATTCTTTCTTTGTTCCTGTCTGTTTTCGCCGTCTCCGGCCGGCAGTACGCTCAAAACAGATATTTCGCAAGAACACGGTACATCTTCTCCGGATCTATCGGCTTCAGGAGTGTTTCGTTCATACCCGCATCACTGATGCGTCTGGAATCCTCCTCATAAGCACTTGCTGTCAGCGCGATGATCGGAATGCTGTCTGCTCCCGGAACATCCATCATCCGGATGACGCGGACTGCCTCGATGCCGTCCATCACAGGCATGCGGATATCCATCAGGATCAGATCGAAGTTTCCGTCCTCCTGCGCAAAGCGGTCCACTGCCTCACGTCCGTTTGCAGCGGTTTCCACCTCGATGCCGACACGTTCCAGCATCATCCTGGCAATCTCCATGTTCAGAGGATGATCTTCTGCAAGAAGAATCTTCTTTCCACCGAAACTGTAAAGGTCACGTCCTGTATCCGGAAGCGGAAGTGCTCCTGCCGGATTATTGGACGGCAGGGTCACAATCAGACGAACAATGGTTCCGAGCCCCCTGCCGCTCTCGCAGCTCAGGCTTGCCCCGAGCTTTTTCGACAGCAGCATAACCTCTGCCAGCGTCATCTCCCGTTCATGAAGTTCTTTTTCCGACTGTTCTTCCGGCTTCACCGGCCGGCGCGGTGCCTCCTGTACCTGCGCATACTGCGGCTCACGGCTGAAAATTCTGCTTTTCTCCTCCGGTGTAAAACCGACGCCGTTATCCTGTACATAGAATTCAAGCGTCAGCTTGTCACCCGTGCGAAGAAGCTCCCTCACACAGAGAATGACATCTCCGCCTGCCGGCGTATACTTTACAGCATTTTCCAGGAGTTCTGCAAGGATTCCGAACAGAGATTCCCGGTCACCGACCAGTTCGGATGCAGAAATCTGCTCCGCTCTGTATCGAAAATGCAGATTTTTATCTGTTGCCAGCGGATGTACATACTGTACAAGCGCATCCATCAGCTCATGGATCTGGAGCACCTGCTCCTCTCCTGCACTCCACTCCGAGCGCCCGGTTTTTTCCTCTTTCATCATAAGCCCCTACCTTCGCTGAAGTATCGTTAACAGTCTGTTCATAGTTTGTTTTCAAGTATAGCAGATAAAAGGCATTGCTGATAGATGCAAACATGCTTTTGCGTTTTCAGTTTTCGAATTTGGGCATACGCTCAGTGAGTGATCTGTCAGGTGATGTCCACGCAGCGGATTTCACAGTCTCTCGTTCCAACCACCAGCCGGCCGTCATAGACTGCCGGAGATGCCTCGATCGTCACCTCACCGAAGTCGTAGCGGTCAAGCTGTTCTCCGGTCATGCCGTCCAGCAGATACATTTTCCCTGCACTGCTGCAGTAGATGACCATGCCGCTGCCGTCTGCGTTGTAGATGCAGACAGGGGATGACCAGCTGTAGGCTGCCTCATGCTCCCAGACGCGCTCGCCTGTCTTCTTGTTCAGGCAGACGCAGACTCCGCCGTCCTTCGTATCCGAAACCGTCACATAGATATAATCCTGCAGAGCATTTTTGCCGAGTGCAATTGTTGACTGCACGCCGCCTGAAACGCCTGCCTCCGACCAGCAGGTATAATCCGTATGCCAGACCACCTCTCCGGTCTCGGCATCCAGCTTCCAGATCGGAATCTCCGCCGTGCTGTCGCTTCTCCAGCCCAGATGGAAGGAGGTGCTGATATAGACATAGAGATGTCCGTCTTCTATAGAAAGAACCGGCGATCCGTTTGAATCATCCAAAATATCCTGCACCCAGACAAGACGCAGTGCATTCAGATCAAGACACATCATGTTGCCGCCGTTGTCGCAGACGAACATGTAGTGGTCGTACACAGCCGCACTGTCTTCCATACCGAGCCAGTAGGAGGAATCACTCGTGCGCTGTCCCCAGTAGTGCCATTTTGCGATCTTGTCCGGATCAATCGAAAGCGTTCCGGAGGAAAGCTCATACTGTGTATTCAGATGAATCAGATACAGAATTCCGTTTTCACCCGGATAAATCAGAGTATCGGATTCCGCGTCCACAAGTGCGGAGGAATCGAAGAAACTCAGCGATCCGCGAAGAGAGAAGGAATCCTGATTGCCGAATGTGTACATGACACTGCAGTCGAGCAGGTTGACAACAAAGACACGGGCAATGCCCTCATCACTGTTGTATCCCGCACCGACATAAAGAATCGGATAGCCGCGCGGATCCAGTGCACCTGCTCCCTTGAAGGTCCAGCCGATATACATCGGATTGCGCGTTGCCTCACCCGTCATCAGATCAATGAAATAGACATAGCCGTCCATTCCCGCATAGATGACTTCCACCAGATCCTCTTTATTCTTTGCCTCCTCATAGAGGTTCATCTTTGCCCGGACCTCAGCCGGCCACTTTGCAATCAGAGGCTGTCCCGTCCATCCGTTTCCGGACCAGGTTTTGCCCTCATATGTCAGTGTTCCCGTGCTCTTCGTCCACAGTGTACTGAATTTTTTATTCACCACATGCGCCGTACCGACAGTCGGATTGTCGCGGAAGTTATTGCCGCGGAAGGTCACCACACTCTGCTTGTCCGTGTAACTGCTTCCTACTCCGAAATGGAAGTTATACCAGGGCGTATAATCGGATTTGCTCTCCAGCACCTCTCCGTTATACATGATCTCCGAATAATCAATCAGTCTGGAAGGCTCCGTTGATTCCACTGCTTTCGGAGAAAATGCAATTGCCTCCTGGATCTCCCCGTCTCCTGTCGCAGGGTTCTGCACCACTTCGACCGGTGCCGCAGCAGCTTCTGACTCTGCCGTTTCCGCCTCCGAAAGAACAGCTGCTTCCTGCATAACAGCAGCCGCTTCCGCACCGGCTGCTCCGGCTGTCTCCACCTTCTGCGTTCTGTGCGGTTTATTAATCAGAAAGATAATAAGAAGGAGCAGAACCAGAGCAGCAACACCTTCCAGAATCAGCATCTGCAGCCTTCTCCGGTCACTGCGGTTCGTTCTTGCGGAAATCAGGCTTTCACGTCTGCTCTGTTCTTCGCTGTCTGTCTTTCTTCTGCTCTTTCCCGATCCGATCTTCCGGAGTTCAGAAAATCCTTTTCTCATCTTCTTAAGAAGAAGGACAAATTTTTTTCCGAGTATCCGAAGAGCAGCCGAAACCTTCTTTGCTCCGGCAGAAACTATCCCGGCAGCACCCGTGCCCGCTTCTGCCATCCTGCCTGCAGCCCGTCTTCCTCTGTCTGCAGCGGCTCTTTCCCGGGCTTTTCTTTCTGCCGTTCTTCTTTCCCCTGCGGTTCTTTCGCGAACCGGCCGATCTGAACTTCTTCTTTCTCCGGCGGTTCTCTCACGAGCTGTCCGCTCTGCTGTTCT
>JAUNAG010000022.1 GCA_030527685.1 Lachnospiraceae bacterium
AGCTATCCAGATGGATATCAAGATTCACGGTCTTACACGTGCAATCGTTGAAGAAGCCATCAGCCGCACAAAGCAGGCGCGTGAGTACATCCTGACAGAAGTTATGGAGAAGTGCATCGCAGAGCCGCGCAAGGAGCTCAGCAAGTGGGCACCGAAGATCATCCAGATGAACATTGATCCGGAGAAGATCGGTGAGGTTGTCGGACAGCGCGGAAAGACCATCAATGCTCTGATCGACAAGTACGAAGTCGAGATCAACATCGAGGACGACGGCTTTGTTTCCATCAGCGGCACAGATGCAAAGAACATGAAGGATGCTGCTGAAGCAATCCGTCTGATCGTTACAGAGTTTGAAAAGGGCCAGGTTCTGACAGGTAAGGTCATCTCCATTAAGGAGTTCGGTGCATTCCTTGAGTTCGCACCGGGCAAGGAAGGCCTTGTTCATATCTCCAAGATCGCAAACGCACGTATTGCACGTGTTGAAGATGTTCTTCAGCTCGGCGATGTTGTTCGTGTTGTCTGCCTCGGCAAGGATAAGAACGGCAAGTTCAGCTTCTCCATCAAGGACTGCCCGAAGGATGAGACAGAATCCATGGATATCGGCAAGGTTGTTGCTTCTGCCGGCCCGATGGACTGATAAATCCGCAGCATGTATTTGATGCAGGAATAAGAAAATGATACGAAGATACCCGGCAGGCCAGTGCCTGCCGGGTATTTTTAAAACAGACGGGAGGTTTTATGGAAGCAAAGATCAGAATCAAATATCACAGCGATGAAATTGAACGCCTGCGCTATATTGACGGTAAAAGCGACTGGATCGATCTGCGGTGCGCAGAGGAGAAGACACTGAAGGCAGGAGAATTTGCCCTGATTAATCTCGGTATTTCGGTAAGTCTTCCGGAAGGCTATGAGATGCTGATCGCTCCGCGCAGCTCCGCCTTTAAGAACTTTGGTCTGATTCAGACGAATTCACTGGGTGTTATTGATGAGTCTTACTGCGGCGATGAAGACATCCTGCGCATGCCGGTCTATGCGGTTCGCGATACAGAACTGCATGTCAACGACAGAATCTGCCAGTTCCGCATCATCGAGCATCAGCCGAAGATTGTCTTTGAGGAGACAGATACACTCGGAGGCCCGAACCGCGGAGGATTCGGCTCTACAGGACGCGCCTGAGACTTGCAGCCCCGGCCCTGTCTGATGTGAAACGCGTGAGACTTACAGACGGACCAGTCTGACAGGACGTGCGTGAAACCCCGCAGCAGGTGCCGGACAACAGAAAACAGTATAAAAAAAGAATGAGCATGACAGGAAAAACTGTTTTGCTCATTCTTTTTCAGTCTTATGAAACTTTCGGAGAGAAGCGTCAATCAGGCTTCATCATCCTCATCATCGAATTCCTGCTCATCCAGGATTTCATCAAAAGCGTCTGCTGCAGCTTCGTACTCCTCGTCGCTCTCGATGTTATCGATTTCCGGCTCTTCGTCACCGTTGTCGATGTAACGATAGATCAGAACATCGCTGTCATCATCCGGCTCACCGTCCTCATTCAGGGGAAGGAGTGCAATATACTGCTGCTCGCCGACCGGATAGATTGCAAGAATCAGGCAATCGACTTCAGAATCGTCATCCAGTGTAAGAGTTACGGTTCCGAGATCATCTTCCTCAAATTCAATATCCTTTTCGAAATCAGCCATGAATTAATCCTCCTAACGGAATATTCTTTAATGAAAAAGTATTGAGCCCCTTCCGTGAAAAATGCTGATTTTCAGCTGATTTTCAGGGACTTTTGATTACAATAACATTTTCATGAGCAAAAAGCAATGTGAAAATAAACCCGAAAGTAGCTGATGAAATCGATGACATAATACTGTATAATAGAAATTCATGGAAAAGATGGGAGGATATCTATGGCAAAAACGGAATATTCGGTGAGACCGGGGAACCCGGAGTTTCCGGGCGTGAAGGTCTGTGATGACGGAGTCAACTTTGCGACGACCGTTCCGGATGATCTGGAAGCGGAACTCGTACTGACCGACCGCAGCGGCAGAGAGCTGCAGCGTATCGCACTGCCTGTCGAAGAGCGCGTCGGAGAAGTGAGTGCCGTATTTGTCAGCGATATGAAAAAGGATTCATTTGAATATTATTACCTGATTGACGGAAAAAAGGTGATTGATCCCTATGCCGGCATGCTCAGCCGTGAGGCGGCCCGACCGGTATCACCGTCATATGAATGGGGAGCTTCCGATCTGCCGATGCTGCAGCCGGAGCAGCTGATGCTTTACAAGCTGCATGTACGCGGCTTTACGAAAAAAGCAGGATCGGATGTGCGCCACAAGGGCACCTTCCTCGGTCTGACCGAAAAGCTTTCTTATATTAAAGAACTCGGCTTCAATGCAGTTGAGCTGATGCCGATTTATGAGTGGAGCTCAAAGCTGAAGGTACAGCCGTATACACGGCTGCAGCCGTCTCAGACCGACAAGAAGGAAAAAACGGCCGAGCGCAGAAATTACTGGGGTTATGCAGAGCAGAATTACTACTTTGCACCGAAACAGGAGTTTTCCAGTGCGGAGGACTCTTCTGTGGAAGTGCGTGATATGATCCGCGCATTCCATGAAGCGGGCATCCGCATTGTGATGGAGATGTATTTCCCGGACGGGACTGATCCGCAGCTGGCACTCAGCGCCGTTCGTTACTGGAAGAGCGTCTATCATATTGACGGTTTCCATCTGATCGGTGCGGGCGTTCCGACAGAGCTTCTGTGCAGAGATGCACTACTGAAGCGCACGATGCTGTTCTTTGAGTATATTGATGAGAGATACTGCCGCGCAAATGCGAAGTACCGCCATCTCTATGAATACAATGACACATTCAAGAATGTCGGACGTTCTCTGCTGAAGGGCGATGAAGGCCAGACAGGAAAGTTTGTACAGCTTCTGAGAAAAAATCCGGAAAACTACGGAACTGTGAATTACATGGCCAATGTAAACGGCTTCACACTTGCCGATACAGTTTCCTATGACTGGAAGCATAATGAGGAAAACGGTGAAGACAACCGCGACGGCACCAACTATAACTGCAGCTGGAACTGCGGTGTGGAAGGTCCGAGCAGGAAAAAGCAGATTCGCGCCCTTCGTCTGAAGCAGCTGAAGAATGCACTGCTGTATGTCTTCCTTTCACAGGGCGTCCCGCTGCTGTATGCCGGCGACGAACGTCTGAATTCCCAGAAGGGCAACAACAACGCTTATGCAAGCGATGATTTGACAGGCTGGGTGGAATGGAATACAGGTGTCGATGCAGAGGAACTTTATTCCTTTGTAAAGATGCTGACGGCATTCCGCCGCGAGCATCCTGTCTTCCATATGAAGCGGGAGCTGCGCGGAAGCGATTATCGCTCTACCGGAATACCCGATATTTCTTTTCATGATAACAGAGCGTGGTTCTGTTCTTTTGAAAATGTATCCCGCACTCTTGCAGTTATGTATAATGGCCGCTATACTCAGGAAGAGAATCTGCCGGAAGACCGGATTTTCTATGTGGCCTACAATGCCGGCTGGAACCCGAATAAGTTTGCGCTTCCGTCCCTTCCGAAGGGGCTTGCCTGGACAAGAGTACTGGATTCCTCGGATCAGAAGGCGGCAGATGAAGCCGGACAGGTACTTGCCGATCAGAAATACTGGCAGGCAGTGCCCCGGAGTGTCTGTGTTCTGACAGGTACGGAATATCAGGCTCCGAAGCAGGAGACCGGCAGTAAGCTGAAGAAGCAGGATGTAAAAGAAGCATGAATCCACTTGGACATTTAAAAACAATTACTGCGCATCACAATCTGGTGTGCGGTTACTGTATGCGGGCAGGCCTCTGGAAGCAGGGGCTTCTTCATGACCTCAGCAAACTTTCTCCGACAGAATTCTGGATCGGTGCAAAGTATTATCAGGGGACCAGGAGCCCGAATAATGCCGAGAGAGAGGAAACAGGCGTCTCAACAGCATGGCTTCATCATAAAGGAAGAAACCGGCATCATTACGAGTACTGGCTGGATTATTCGACAGATCCGGCAAACCCGCACGGTCTGGCGGGCGGGATGATGCCCCGCCGCTACGTCGCGGAAATGGTTTTCGACCGGGTCAGTGCATCCCGTATCTATCAGGGAGAACGCTATACTGACAGAGCTGCGCTGGACTATTACCTGAAAGGTAAGGAAAAATCATGGTTTATCCATGAGGAGACAAAAAAGCAGCTCGAATTCCTTCTCCGCATGTGGGCGGATAAGGGAGAAGAGAAGACGATCCGGTATATCAAACATGTCTTTCTGAAAGGAGAAGGACCTGGTGTCGGTGCATCAGAATAAAAAAATCAGTTTATTGAAGAAAGAACGAAAAACAGATTATTATGACTATAATCTCATAGCGGTCATCATTCTTCTGATGGGCTTCGGTCTTGTGATGCTGTACAGCACAACTGCCTATACGGCCTCGCTGCGATTCGGGGATGATATGAAGTACTTCACGAAACAGGGCGGAGTTGCACTGGCGGCAATCGCGGTCTGCATCCTTCTGTCACTGGTATCGCACAGGATGCTGCAGTACTTTGCGATTCTGATGTATCTGGTGTCTATAGCACTTCTGATACTTGTCCGCACGCCTCTCGGGGCAGAAATCAACGGCGCACGCAGATGGCTTCGTATCGGACCGGTTCAGTTTCAGCCGGCTGAGTTTACCAAAATCGCCGTGATCGTCTTTATTCCCTATATGATTGTAAAGATGGGAAGAGACTTCGAGCGGCTGGCCAACACACTGGTTGTGATCGGTGCAGGTCTTGTACAGGCATTGTTCGTGCTGTTTCTGACCAGAAACTTAAGTTCTGCCATCATTATCATGCTGATCACGATGGTGATGGTCTTTGTTGCACATCCGAGAAGCAAGCCGTTTCTGATTGCCGGACTGCTGATGGTGCTTCTTTCCGTCGGGCTTGTTCTCTTTATCTCGCAGACCAATCCTGCAGATGTTGGCTACCGGTTCAACAGAATCCGGGTATGGCTGAAACCGGAGCAGTATGCATCGGGCGGCGGCTATCAGATCATGCAGGCACTGTATGCACTCGGCAGCGGCGGAATACTGGGCAAGGGACTCGGAAACGGAACACAGAAGCTGGGTTCCGTCCCGGAGGCTGAGAACGACATGATCTTCTCCATTATCTGTGAGGAGCTGGGAGTGTTCGGCGGCCTGGTGATTATTCTGCTGTTTATCTACCTGCTTTACCGTCTGTTCTTTATAGCACAGAATGCGCCCGATCTTTTCGGAGCGCTGATGGTGACAGGAATTTTCGGACATATTGCGGCACAGGTGGTCTTAAATATCTGCGTTGTGCTGAACGTAATTCCCACAACAGGAATTACACTTCCGTTTGTGAGCTATGGCGGAACATCCGTCTTGCTGTTGATGGCAGAGATGGCGATAGCCCTGTCTGTCTCAAGAAGTATTCAATTTAAGAGACCGGAGAGAGATCTCTGGGGTGATGTAGTGCGTACGCGCAGTCCCCGATGAGAGCAATCGAATCGCATGCGGACTGTATTTGAAAGGAGATATAGAATATGCTTGAAAAGATGAGAGCGTATATCGCAGAGCAGCTGAATATCGATGAAAACGAAATCAGTGCGGAAACTTCCTTCCGCGATGATCTCGGTGCAGATTCTCTGGATCTGTATGAATTCGCAATGAACCTGGAAGACGAATATTCACTGGAGATTCCGATTGAGGATCTGCAGACACTGAATACTGTCGGTGATGTCATTCAGTATCTGGGTGCACACGGAATCACAGAATAAAGAATATTGCTGCGGATTTTTGATGCCATAACAACCGGGCTTCCGGAAAGGAGACAGGAAAGATGGAAATCAGGACTCTGAAAAATGCAATACGCGAAAGCCGTCATATCGTCTGTATGCTCGGCCTTGCTGTAGCAGCTGACTGCGGCTGCTATAACTACAGAGACAGTGACAATGCCTATGCTGTGGAAATGAAGTACGGGTATTCACCTGAAGAAATCTTCTCGGCCAGTCTGTACAGTACGAGACCGAAGGTATTCTTTGATTATTATCGGAATCACATTCTGAATCAGATGGGCACACCTGGTCCCGCTCTGGAAACGCTGCGCCGCATGGAGGACGACGGTCTTGTCCATTCGGTCATCACACGCTCCATCTACGGACTTCCGCGCCGTGCCGGTATCCGCAACTGCGTGGAGATCCACGGTTCGGTCTATGAAAACCGCTGCCCGCACTGCGGCAGACAGTACAGCATGGAATATGTCAGGGATGCATCCGGAATTCCGCTCTGTGAAAACTGCGGAACGCCTGTTCGTCCCCAGATTGTGCTGGACGGTGAGATGATTCCGAACAGCCTGATCACTGCGTCTGCCGGTGAGGTGGAAAAAGCAGATACACTTCTGGTGCTCGGCTGCTCACTGAAGTCGACACTGGCAAAGAATGCCATCAAATATTTTGAAGGCAGCAAGATTATACTGATAAATGAGGAGGAGAATTATTCGGATAATATCGCCGATCTCGTATTCCACGGGAAGCCGCGCGATATCCTTCCGATGATTTACACATAAGCTATGGTAAAAACCAGATTTGCGCCGAGCCCGACCGGCAAGATGCACGTCGGCAATCTTCGTACAGCACTGTATTCCTATATGATCGCAAAGCATGCAGACGGAATCTTTATGCTTCGCATTGAGGATACAGATCAGGAGCGCTATGTAGAAGGCGCTGTAGATATCATCAACCGCACACTTGCGGAAGCAGGTCTGAAGGCTGATGAGGGTCCGGATAAGGACGGCGGTGTCGGTCCGTACGTACAGTCCGACCGCGTCAAGGCAGGCATCTATCAGAAGTATGCAGAACAGCTCGTTGAGCAGGGCAGCGCTTATTACTGCTTCTGCACAAAGGAGAGACTGGACAGCCTGAAGACCGTTATCGAAGGAAAAGAATATTCTTCCTACGATAAGCACTGTCTGCATCTCTCAAAGGAAGAAGTGGCAGAAAAGCTTGCTGCAGGTGTTCCGCACGTCATTCGTCTGAATGTGCCGCAGACAGGATCCACAACCTTCCATGATGTCAACTACGGCGACATCACAGTCGATAACGCAGAACTTGAGGATATGATCCTGATCAAGTCCGACGGCTATCCGACCTATAACTTTGCAAATGTCATCGATGATCACCTGATGGGTGTGACACACGTCGTCCGCGGCAAGGAATATCTGTCCTCCAGCCCGAAGTACAATCTTCTTTACGAAGCCTTCGGATGGGAGGTTCCGATCTATGTTCACTGCCCGCTGATCATGGATGCAGAACATCATAAGCTTTCCAAACGTTCCGGCCATTCCTCCTTTGAGGATCTGCTGGATCAGGGCTTCCTGCCGGAAGCAATTGTCAACTACACAGCACTCCTCGGCTGGAATCCGACCGACAATACAGAGATTCTTTCTCTGGAGGAGCTCGTTGACCGCTTTGATTTCACAAGAATCAACAAGTCCGACGCTGTGTTTGACATCGGAAAGCTCAGATGGATGAACGGCGAATACATTAAGAAAATGCAGCCGGATGCATTTTACGAAATGGCTCTTCCCTATATCCGCGAGGCGGTTCCGGAAGAGACAATCGATGCACATGTACTGGCAGAGCTTGCACAGGGCAGAATCGAGACTATGCTCGATATCCGTGACCTCCTTGACTTCTTCCATGAAGTTCCGGAGTATGATACGGAGATGTACCGCCATAAGAAGATGAAGTCAACTCCGGAACTTGCACTGGATGTACTGAAGAAGGTGCTTCCTGTTCTGGAAGAGACAGAAGACTTCAACAACGATGCACTTTATGCGCTCCTGCAGGGCTTTGCAGCTGAGAACGGTCTGAAGAACGGTCAGGTTATGTGGCCGGTTCGTACAGCACTTTCCGGCAAGGCAATGACACCGGGCGGAGCGACACAGCTGCTGGAGATACTCGGAAAAGAAGAATCAGTTACACGAATCCGCGCTGCAATTGCGCTGCTTGAGCAGGTATGAACGAAATTCAGAAAAGACGAACATTTGCAATTATTTCACACCCGGATGCGGGTAAAACAACACTGACAGAAAAATTCCTTCTTTACGGAGGCGCCATCAATCTGGCGGGCTCCGTAAAGGGTAAGGCAACCGCCCGTCATGCGGTATCTGACTGGATGGAGATCGAGAAGCAGAGAGGTATCTCTGTTACCTCCTCCGTTCTGCAGTTTAATTATGACGGCTTCTGCATCAATATCCTGGATACACCGGGACATCAGGACTTCTCGGAGGATACCTACCGTACTCTGATGGCAGCAGATTCCGCCGTCATGGTTATTGACGGTGCGAAGGGCGTTGAGCCGCAGACCAGAAAGCTGTTCAAGGTCTGTGCGCGCAGACATATTCCGATCTTTACTTTTATCAACAAGATGGACCGCGATGCAAGAGATTCCTTCGAGCTGATCGATGAGATCGAGCACGAGCTTGGAATTCCCTGCTGCCCGATCAACTGGCCGATCGGATCCGGAAAGGGATTCCGCGGCGTGTTTGACCGTAACTCGGAGAAAGTCCTTCTCTTCAGTGATACGCAGAAGGGTACAAAGGAAGGCGTGGAGAACGCCTTTGCACTGGACGATCCGGAGATGGCAGCCTATGTAAGTGAGGATGAGATCGCACAGCTTCGCGATGAAATTGAGCTTCTGGACGGAGCTTCTGCAGAATTTGATCAGGATGCAGTTTCAAAGGGAGAAATCAGCCCGGTATTCTTCGGATCCGCGCTGACAAACTTCGGTATCGAGACATTCCTGCATCACTTCCTTGAGATGACAAGCTCACCGCTGGCACGTATGTCCGATCAGGGTCTCATTAATCCGGAAGAAGAAGAGTTTTCAGCCTTTGTCTTTAAGATTCAGGCGAATATGAACAAGAATCACCGTGACCGTATCGCCTTCATGCGTATTGTTTCCGGTCACTATGATGCCAATATGGAAGTCTGGCATGTGCAGGGACAGAGAAAGCAGAGACTTTCTCAGCCGCAGCAGATGATGGCAGAGGAAAGACATATTGTCAGCGAAGCCTGGGCAGGCGATATCATCGGTGTGTTCGATCCGGGTATCTTCTCGATCGGTGACACCGTGCTGATGCCGGGAAAGAACTTCCGCTACGGCGGAATCCCGACCTTCTCACCCGAGCATTTTGCAAGAGTCAGACAGGTCGATACAATGAAGCGCAAGCAGTTTACAAAGGGCATCGAAGAGATCGCACAGGAAGGAGCGATCCAGATCTTCCAGGAATTCCACACGGGAATGGAAGAGATCATTGTCGGTGTCGTCGGCGTGCTGCAGCTGGACGTTCTGAAGTATCGTCTTGAGAATGAATACAAGGTAGATGTTATTCTGGAAAGCCTTCCCTATGAGTATATCCGCTGGATTGAGAATCCGGATGAGATTGACCTGGATGAGCTGGAAGGAACAACGGATATGAAAAAGGTAGTGGACATGAAGGGGAACCCGCTTCTTCTGTTTGTCCATGAGTGGAGTGTCGGCATGACACTTGACCGCAACAAGGAACTGAAGCTGTCCGAATTCGGCGGCTGGGGAAATGAAGAATAAGGACTGACGGTTATGATATTCGATATTGAAAAATCACCAGCAAATCCACGTCTGAAGGCAGACCTCGCAAAAAGAGGTTCCTTCGTCATTGACACACAGGTAGCAATGCTTGCAGGCAGAATCAGAGACGGTGTCTGCCTGAACGGAAGATTTCTTGCAAAGGTGCAGCTTTCACAGCCGCCTATGAAGCAGGACGGTAAGACTGTTCTTGCTCCGGAGACAAAGCTGAGCTTCCTGACACTGACAACAAAGCAGGGGGAGCGCTATTATCCTGTTTTTACAGATGAAGACGAGCTTGCACGCTGGAGAGATTCAGCGGTAGAGAACGTTCATAAGGTCGTTGTCGGCTTTAACGATTTCCTTCCTCTGATGAAGGCAGCGCCGGATCTGGACGGAATCGTCATCAATCCGATGACAGATAACTTCGTCATGCCGAAGGCACTGATCAATGACTGGAATGAACAGCTGAAGAAGCTTTCCGAGCTGATCCAGAAGCAGATGGAGCTTCAGAAGAAGGCTGCTGAAGAAAAGAAGAAAGAAGCAGCGGATGCCTGAGATTTGAGTCTCAGGAAAAGTCCGTGAACGGAAACAAAAGGGAGATTACAGGATGGCAGAGAGTCGCAGTACTTATACCATTAAAGAAGACGGGGGTATCGGAACCGTGAAGATTGCCGATGAAGTAGTGGCAGTCATCGCAGGACTTGCCGCGACAGAAGTGAAGGGTGTTTCATCTCTGGCTGGAGGCATCACGAATGCAGCAGTTGCCCGCAAAGGAATCAAGGCCTTATCCAGAGGCGTCAAAATCAACGTAACAGAAAATCATGTGTCCGCAGAACTTTCCGTAAATCTTGAATTCGGATACAGCATTCCCGAAGTTGCAGAACAGGTGCAGCAGAAGGTGAAGTCCGCAATTGAGACAATGACCGGAATGCAGGTGACAGAAGTGAACATCAGTGTTGCTGATGTGGAAGTCGAAAGCGGGGAATAAAAGTGGAAAGAAGAGAAGAAAGAAGAGTTCTTCGCAGACAGCTGTTTAAACTGGTATATCTGTATGCATTTCATAACAGCGAGGAGATGCCCTCACAGATCGACCTCTTTTTTGATGCCTGCGATGAAGAGACCACAGAGATGGATCAGGAGCTGATGATTGCAGACCATGATCTCTCCGAGGATCAGGCACAGGAACTGGTTCTGGAGGCTCTGGAAGTGATCGCAGATCATCGCGAGGAAGTGGCAGAGCGTTTCTCTGCACTGATTTCACATATCGCAGAAATTGATGAACTTCTGAACCGCGTTGCACGCGGCTGGAAGACCCAGCGTTTCGCAAGCTGCGATCTTGCCATCTTAAGACTTGCAGTCTATGAGATGCGCTTTGATGAAAAGATTCCGGCTGGCGTTGCCATCAACGAGGCAGTCGAGCTTGCAAAGCTGTACGGCGGTGAGGAATCTCCGTCCTTCATTAACGGTATTCTCGGCGAAATCGCCAGAATGTCATGAATAAAAAAATCTATTCCGTCGGGCAGGTAAACCGGTATATAAGCCGGCTTCTGCTCGATGATGTTTATCTGCAGTCAATTTCGATCAGCGGAGAGGTCTCCAACCTGAAGTATCATCAGTCGGGCCATATTTATTTTTCGCTGAAGGACCAGACAGCGGCAATCTCCTGCGTGATGTTTGCAGGTCAGAGACGCGGCCTTGCCTTCCCGATGAAAAACGGAGACAAGGTTGTTGTAACAGGTACGGTGAAAGCTTTTGAGCGTGACGGTACCTATGAGCTGATTGCCAGACAGATTACGCTCTCCGGCGAAGGTATGCTCTATGAAGCCTTTGTGCGTTTGAGAGACGAGCTGAAGGAAAGCGGTTATTTTGATCCGAGATATAAAAAGCCGATTCCGAAATATGCGTCCCGGATCGGAATTGTAACGGCTCCGAGCGGTGCTGCGGTCTGGGATATTGTCAATGTCGCGCGCAGACGGAATCCCTATGTGCAGCTGATTCTGTGTCCTGCCTATGTAGAGGGCCCGGAGGCAAAGCACAGTATTGCGGAAGGAATCCGAAGACTGGACGGAACAGTGGACCTGATGATTGTAGGGCGCGGCGGCGGCTCTCTTGAGCAGCTGTGGGCCTTCAATGAGCGGGAGGTGGCGGATGCCATCATGGAGTGCTCCACACCGGTTGTTTCTGCAGTGGGTCATGAGGTCGATACGACCATTGCAGATTATGTGGCGGATCTCCGCGCCGCAACCCCGACAGAGGCAGCCGAGCTGACTGTGTTTGACTATCGGGAATTCGAAAACGGGCTGGCAGATTACAGAGCGTCTCTGGAGGAAGGCTTCTTGCGCAGAACAGAGGCGGCTAAAAACCGCTGCCTGTTTATGGAGGCAAAGCTTGCCGCATTTTCTCCGAACAGAAGGATGGAGGACGGCAGACGAAGGGCAGCAGAGCTGCAGGATCGACTGACGCAGAGAATGGAAGCAAGAGTCAGCACAGCGGAACAGCGTTACGGTGAGCTCTATGACCGCTGTGACAGCCTGATGCAGAATCGCATGCAGCAGCTTGCAGAGATATGCAGGATGAAGGGAGAACAGCTGGATTCCGGCATGCAGAAGAATCTGAGTGCCTACAGACACCGGCTGGATGTATACGTGGAGCGATTCGCGGGACGAAATCCGCTGGAGCGTCTGCAGCAGGGCTATTCATATACAGAGAACGAAGATCATCATGCCGTGACAAGCGTAAGGCAGGTGAAAAAGGAGGATTCTCTGTATGTATATGTGACAGACGGAAAAATCAAAGCGAGAGCAGAGGAGATATATGACGGATTTGAATAAAACGGAAGCAGCGGCTTCTGCAGATCAGAAAAAAACCGTAGAAGAGAATTTTGCCCTTCTGGATGAAATCGTTCGAAGCCTGGAGGACCCTTCTGTATCTCTGGAAGAATGCTTTCGTCTGTATCAGGAGGGAATGAACATTCTGAAGGATGTCCATGGCACGATTGATACTTATGAGAAGAAGATCCAGATTCTCAGAGAAAATGGAGAAACGGAAGATTTCAGATGAAGAAAAGACTTGATGTGCTTCTGACAGAAGCAGGACTTGCAGACTCAAGAGAAAAGGCGAAGGCACTGATTATGTCAGGCATCGTCTATGTAGACGAACGCCGCTGTGACAAGGCGGGCACCTCATTCGAAGAAACCGTTAGGCTGGAGGTCAGGGGCCAGAAGCTGAAGTATGTCAGCCGCGGCGGCCTGAAACTGGAGAAGGCAATGGAGGTATTTCCGATTGAGCTGCAGGATGCGGTCTGCCTCGATATCGGAGCTTCAACCGGAGGCTTTACAGACTGCATGCTGATGAACGGAGCTTCACATGTCTACTCGATTGATGTGGGAAGAGGTCAGCTGGCATGGAAGCTTCGCTGCGATTCCCGTGTTACCTGCATGGAGAAGACAAATATCCGTTACGTCAAGCCGGAAGACCTTCCGGAAAAGGGTGTATTTGCCAGCATCGATGTGAGCTTTATCTCACTGACGATGGTACTGCAGCCGGTCAGGGATCTTCTTGAAGACGGGGCAAAAATCGTCTGCCTGATCAAGCCGCAGTTCGAGGCCGGACGTGAGAAGGTCGGCAAGCACGGCGTTGTGCGTGATCCGGCAGTTCACAGAGAGGTAATTGAGAAAGTTGTTCTTTATGCGGCTTCGATCGGACTTGTTCCGCAGATGCTGGACTTTTCTCCGATTCGCGGCCCGGAAGGAAATATTGAGTATCTCTGCCTTCTTGAAAAGAAAGAAGGGGAGCCGGCTGTTGATGCGGCATGTATTGCAGAGGTTGTGGAACGCTCGCATCAGGAGCTTGACAGCTGACAGGAGAGGAATGTGATTCCCATGAAGCACATCGGACTGATTGAAAATCGCGGTAAAAATGAGACAAGAACGCTGTCTGAGAAGATCAGCAGATATCTGGAAGGCCTCGGCGTGGAATGCCACAGATCATCCTACGGGGAAGATCTGCCGTCCTGCTGTGAATGCGTTCTCGTGCTTGGCGGAGACGGCACGCTGCTGCAGGCTGCCAAGATTGTACTGGAGGAGCAGATCCCGATTCTGGGTATCAATCTCGGTACACTCGGCTATCTTGCCGAAATCGAGAAGGATCATATCTTCCCGGCTCTTGATAAGCTGCTTGCAGGAGATTACACGATCGAGCGCCGTATGATGCTGCAGGGAACCGTGATTCATAACGGAGAGCGCGGCTCCCGGGATGTCGCCCTCAATGACCTGATCATTAAGGGAAGAATTCCGCTTCGCCGCTACCGTATCAATAATTATGTAAACAATGAGCTTCTGAATTCCATGTCGGCAGACGGCATCATT
Organism: Lachnospiraceae bacterium; assembly: GCA_030527685.1. Lineage (GTDB taxonomy): Bacteria > Bacillota > Clostridia > Lachnospirales > Lachnospiraceae > Chordicoccus. Next base: position 14,024 of record JAUNAG010000022.1, read on the forward strand.
GTGGCAACCGCGACAGGTTCGACAGGCTACAGTCTTTCTGTCGGAGGCCCGATTGTCTCTCCGCAGGCGGAGATTACGATGCTGACACCGATTGCCTGTCACTCTCTCGTTTCGGGAAGAAGTATTATTCTCTCCGGAACGGACACGATCCGGGTGGAAATCGGCGAAGGAAGAACCGGCTTTGAGCAGGGAGCCGCCGCTGTTCTGTTTGACGGCGAAAATGAGATCCTGCTGGACACAGGAGATTCCGTGGAAATCCGGAAATCCACGAAGTATACCAATATTATCAAGATTAATAACATCAGTTTTCTTGAGGTATTAAGAAATAAGATGGCGGAGTCCTGACGATATGAAAAATGCAAGACAGGAAGAGATACTGAAGCTGATTACGGCGTTTGAAATCGAGACGCAGGAGGAGCTGGCTTCAAGACTGAACAGAGCAGGGTATGCGGTGACACAGGCGACTGTATCGCGTGACATCAGAGAGCTGAAGCTCAGAAAGACACAGGGCGGTTCGGGCCGTCTGTGCTACACAGCGCGTGATGAGAATGCCGAGAATCTGAAGGAGCGCTACCAGCGTGTTCTGCGGGATGCCTTCGTTTCCATGGAGTTTTCGATCAACATCATGGTGATGCATACCGTTTCCGGTATGGCGATGGCAGCAGCGGCAGCTCTGGACAGTCTCGGCTGGGATGAGCTTCTCGGCTGTATTGCCGGAGACGATACGGTCATGGCAGTTCTGCGCAGTCCGGAGGAAGCGGATACGATCAGAAAAAGGATTGAAACAATCACGGAGGGATAAAAAGCTTGCTGAGAAATCTTCACGTAAAGAATCTGGCTCTGATCCGTGAGATTGACGTGGATTTCACGGATGGCTTGAATATACTGACCGGTGAAACAGGATCGGGAAAGTCGATCATTGTCGATTCCATCGGTCTGGCGCTCGGAGGAAGGGCGCAGAGAGACATGCTTCGCAGCAGCGGCAGTGCGCTGGCGGAGCTTGTTTTCGAGGTGACGGACCGTGAGACGCTGGATGCCCTGAAGGAGCATGATATTCTGGATGACGAAGGTGTGATTGTCTTCTCCAGAAGAATGCAGGACGGACGAAGCACCATGCGTATCAACGGTGAAACCAGAACGGCCCAGGAAGTGCGTGAGTGTGCATCACTTCTTCTTGATATTCACGGACAGAGTGAGCATCAGAAGCTGCTTCGGGAGGAGACACAGCTGGAGCTTCTGGACGAGTACGGCGGCACGGAGATTGCGGCGCTGAAGGCAGCGGTTGCAGCCGATTACAGAGCCTGGTCTTCCATCCGGAGAGAACTCGGAGGAGAAGAGCTGAGCGCAGAGGAGCGCGCAGAGCAGATCTCTTTCCTGGAGTATCAGATCAGTGAAATCGAAGATGCGGCACTGCGAGAGGGAGAGGACGAAGAGGTCGAAAAGACCTATCGCCGCCTTCTTCATGCAAGGCGTATCGCTGATGCTGCATCGGAAGCGCATGCGGCAACAGGCTATGAGAGCTCCGACAGTGCTGGAGAACAGATCGGCAGAGCGCTGAGAAAGCTGGAGAGTGTCAGGGAATACGATGAACAGCTGGATGCATTTTTCGAACAGCTCAATGAGATTGACAGTCTGCTGAATGATTTCAACAGGGATCTCTCTGATTACATGGACGGTCTGGATGACGAGGCAGAGACCTTTGACTCTGTCGAGGATCGTCTGAATACAATCAATCATCTGAAGGCAAAGTACGGCCGCACGATTAAGGCGGTTCTGAAAAATGCTGATGAGAAGCGCAGCAAACTGGCTGAGCTTGCCGATTACGAAGCACTTCGGGAACAGCTGAAGAAGAAGCTGGCCGCAGCAGAAAAGCGTCTGACAGCCTCTTCGGCGGAGCTGACAAAGGCAAGGCGCCGGTATGCGGATACATTCGCAGAAGAGGCTTCCGCACAGTTTGCGGAGCTGAATTTTGCAAGAGCGGATTTTGCCATTGAATTCCGGCAGAGAGAGTCTTTCTCCGCCAACGGCAGAGACGAGGTGGAATTCACTATTGCAACGAATCCGGGCGATCCGAGAAGACCGCTGAAGCAGGTTGTGTCGGGCGGTGAGCTCTCAAGACTGATGCTCGGTATCCGTACCATGTTTGCGGATACGGACCAGACCGGCACCATCATCTTCGATGAAATTGATACCGGTATCAGCGGCAGAACAGCGCAGAAGGTTGCCGAAAAGCTTGCCCGCGTGGCCCGGAAGCATCAGGTACTGTGCATCACGCATCTTCCGCAGATTGCGGCAATGGCAGATACACACTACGGTATTTCCAAGGCACTCAGCGATTCTTCGGCTATCACGAATATCGAGGCTCTGAATGAAGAGGAATCTGCCGGTGAACTGGCAAGACTGCTCGGAGGAGCGGAGATTACGCGCAATACACTCGGCTCTGCGAAAGAGATGAAAGAGATGTGCCGAAAATTCAAAAAAGAGAGAATCCATTGATAGCGTATTGCAGACAACTGCGGTATACTATAAAAAAGGTCTGCCATCAGAAAAAAGGCGGGCACTATATCTGCGAACAGGGCAGAGTGACAAAGTGAAAAAAGAGGGAGGCAGCTTAGAATGAAGAATATTCTTTTTGTCGCATCGGAGGGAGTTCCTTTCATGAAGACAGGCGGTCTGGCAGATGTCGTAGGATCACTTCCGAAGGCTCTTGACAAGCGTTATTTCGACTGTCGTGTAATCCTTCCGTATTATTCATGCATGGCACAGAAGTGGAAAGATCTTCTTCAGTATAAGACGAATTTCTACATGGATTTTGACTGGAACAGCTGCTATGTCGGAATCTTTGAATGCGTCTATGAGGGAATTCATTTCTATTTCATCGACAATCAGGATTATTTTACATGTGATAAACCGTACGCCGGAATGCCGTGGGATCTCGGCCGCTTTGCATTCTTCAGCAAGGCAACACTTTCCATCCTTCCGACAATTGATTTCCGTCCGGACGTCATCCACTGCCACGACTGGCAGACAGGTCTTGTCCCGGTTTATCTCAATGCTTATTTCCAGGACAATGAGTTCTATCGCGGAATCAAGACAGTCATGACCATTCACAACCTGAAGTTCCAGGGTATCTGGGACGTCAAGACCATGAAGGATATTGTCGGTCTGTCCGACTATTACTTCACTCCGGACAAGATGGAGTACAAGCGTGACGGCAACCTTCTGAAGGGCGGTCTGGTTTACGCCAATGCCATCACAACCGTCTCCAACACCTACGCAGAGGAAATCAAGATGCCGTACTACGGCGAAGGTCTTGACGGACTGATGCGTGCACGTTCAAACGACCTGCGCGGTATTGTCAACGGAATCGACTATGACGGCTTCAATCCGGAGACAGATCCGCATCTTTACTATAACTACAATGCAAAGACCTTCCGCAAGGAAAAGGTACGGAACAAGACCCGCCTGCAGGAGGATCTGGGACTGAACGTCGATCCGAAGACCATGCTGATCGGTATCGTTTCCCGTCTGACAGACCAGAAGGGCTTCGACCTGATTGCCTATGTCATGGATGAGCTGTGCCAGGATGCAGTTCAGTTTGCTGTACTCGGAACAGGTGACGAGCGCTATGAAAACATGTTCCGTCACTTCGCATGGAAGTACAACGGCAAGGTTTCCGCTCAGATCTACTATAATGAGGGACTTGCAAACCGCATCTATGCAGGTTCTGATGCCTTCCTTATGCCGTCACAGTTTGAGCCGTGCGGCCTGAGCCAGCTGATGTCTCTCAGATACGGCACGCTGCCGATCGTTCGCGAGACAGGCGGTCTGAAGGATACGGTTATCCCGTACAACGAGTACGAGGGTCAGGGAACCGGCTTCTCATTCGCAAACTACAATGCACATGAGATGATGGCAACTGTCCGCTATGCGGAAAAGATCTACTATGACAAGAAGCGCGAATGGAACAAGATTATTGACCGGGCAATGGCACAGGACTTCTCCTGGGAGCATTCGGCACTTCAGTATCAGGAACTGTACGACTGGCTGATCGGCTGACGATCGGCTGCGGCATCGGGGATGTAAGTCGGAGCATGTATATCCGGGATACCCCCGTTATGAAAAGTGTATTGCGGGACTGCCTTCCGACGGAAGCGCAGTCCCGTTTAAGGTTTCCGCAATCTTAACTCTATGCTGCTTTTATTGCCTCCGGCGCATGGTTGACAGGCGTCCGGAATTCAACTATCTTTATGCAGATGGCCGGTTTTTTCGGGGCGGATCGATGCCGGAAAAGCTCTGGCCGGAAAAGGAGAATTTTACATTGAAAAAAACAGATACATCTAAAGCAATCGGACTGAAGGACGAGAAGGAAAAGGCACTGGAAGCTGCCATCGGACAGCTGGAGAAGGAATTCGGCAAGGGTGCCATCATGAAGCTCGGTGACGCAGAGACAGCTATGAATGTGGAGGCTGTACCGACCGGCTCCTTATCTCTTGATATTGCACTTGGTGTAGGCGGTGTTCCGAAGGGACGTATTATTGAGATCTACGGACCGGAATCCAGCGGTAAGACAACTGTTGCCCTGCACATGGTTGCAGAGGTGCAGAAGCGGGGCGGCATTGCAGGCTTCGTTGATGCAGAGCATGCACTTGACCCGGTTTACGCAAAGAACATCGGCGTTGATATTGCAAATCTGTATATTTCACAGCCGGACTCCGGTGAACAGGCACTGGAAATCGCCGAGACCATGGTTCGCTCCGGTGCAATCGATATCATCGTAGTAGACTCTGTTGCTGCACTGACTCCGCAGGCAGAAATCGACGGTGATATGGGCGATTCCCATGTCGGTCTGCAGGCAAGACTGATGAGCCAGGCACTCCGCAAGCTGACAGCCAGTGTCAACAAGACAAAGTGCATCGTCATCTTCATCAACCAGCTGCGTGAGAAGATCGGCGTCATGTTCGGAAATCCGGAGACCACAACCGGCGGCCGTGCTCTGAAGTTCTATGCATCTGTCCGTATGGATGTCAGAAGAATCGAGACCTTAAAGACCGGCGGCGAGATGGTCGGCAACAGAACAAGAATCAAGATCGTAAAGAACAAGGTAGCTCCGCCGTTCAAGGAAGCACAGTTCGATATCATGTTCGGACGCGGTATCTCCAAGGCCGGCGACATCCTCGATCTCGCTGTTGACAACAACATCATCGAAAAGAGCGGATCCTGGTTCTCCTACAAGGGAGAGAAGATCGGCCAGGGCCGTGAGAATGCAAAGGCCTATATGGAAGGCAACCCGGCTATGATGGCAGAGGTAGAGCAGATGGTCCGCGGCGCCTTCGGTCTTCCGACAGACGAGTCCGTACTGATTGAAGCGGAAGAGGGCGAAGAAGAGGATCTTCTCAGCGAGAACGGATCAATTGAATGAGTATAGAACAGAGTTTTGAAAATGAAAGAACAAGGGCCCGCAAAAAGGCTCTTGTTCTTCTTACAGATATGGACCGCACAGAGGCACAGCTGCTTGAGAAGCTGCAGAAGGCAGGTTTTTCGGAGGCGGCCTGTGAGGATGCAATCCGGTATGTAAAAGGCTTCGGCTACGTGGACGATGTCCGCTACGCCGATCACTATATCGAAATCCGGAAACAGAATTACAGCCGGAGACGGATTTCCAATGATCTCACCGAGAAGAAGAAGCTCTCCAGACAGGAAGTTTACGATGCCATGGAGCGTGCGGGGGATTGGGATGAGAGACCGCTGATCCGCCGTCTTGCGGAAAAGAAGCTGCGGAATCTGGATCTCACAGATCCGGCAGACTACAGAAGAGTGACGGCATATCTGGCCAGACAGGGGTTTTCGGCCTCGGATATTTATGCGGTTATGGACGAGCTGCGCGAGGAGTCGTAAGCCAAACCAAACTTGACATGAAAACTCAAAAAAGATATAGTCTATATGTTGTATGTCTTTAAAATATGTACAATGAAAACTACATAAGGAGGTGCTCCTATGACACCAATTGCTATTGTGCTCCTGGTGCTCGTAGTCCTTCTCGCACTTGCACTTCCGATCACGTGGAAATCGGCCATTGCCCAGAAAACCAGAATAGATGCGGAAAAAATCGGCACGGCTGAAGAAAAGGCAAGAAGCATTATTGATGATGCAATCAAGACGGCTGAGGCAAAAAAGCGTGAATCTCTTCTTGAAGTAAAGGAACAGTCTCTGGCAGCAAAGAATGAGGTTGACAGAGAGATCAAAGACAGAAGAGCGGAAATCTCCAAGCAGGAACGTCGTATCCAGTCAAAAGAGGATTCTCTTGACAGAAAGACCGATGCAATGGAGCGTCGCGAGAATGAATACGCAGCAAAAGAGGCATCACTTGCGAAGAAACTGCAGCATGCTGAAGAACTGGAAACACAGAAGATTCAGCAGCTTGAGAAGATCTCCGGCATGACCTCCGAAGAGGCCAGAGATTTCCTTCTGAAATCCGTGCAGGACGATGTCAAGATCGACGCAGCAAAGCTTTATCGTGAGCTGGTCGAGCAGGCAAAGAACGATGCGGACAAGAAGGCAAAGGAGATCGTTGTCAATTCCATTCAGCGCTGTGCAGTTGATCATGTGGCAGAGTCAACGATTTCTGTCGTACAGCTTCCCAGTGATGAGATGAAGGGCAGAATTATCGGTCGTGAGGGACGAAATATCCGTACGATTGAGACACTGACAGGTGTGGATCTGATCATTGACGATACACCTGAAGCAGTCGTTCTTTCCGGTTTCGATCCGATCCGTCGTGAGATCGCCAGAATTGCTCTCGAGAAGCTGATTGTCGACGGCCGTATTCATCCTGCAAGAATTGAAGAGATGGTTGAAAAGGCTAAGAAAGAAGTCGAATCACAGATCCGTGAGGACGGTGAGCAGGCAGCTTTCGAAGTGGGTGTACATAATCTTCATCCGGAACTTATTAAGCTTCTCGGAAGAATGCGTTTCCGTACATCCTACGGCCAGAATGCACTGAAGCATTCCGTCGAGGTGGCAGAGCTGACAGGTCTTATGGCCGGCGAATGCGGATGCGATGTGCGCCTTGCAAAGCGTGCAGGTCTTCTTCATGATATCGGCAAGTCCATCGACCATGAGGTGGAAGGTTCGCATATTCAGATCGGTGCAGATCTTTGCAGAAAGTACAAGGAAAATGCAACGGTCATCAATGCGGTTGAGAGCCACCACGGCGATGTTGAACCGACATCTCTGATTGCATGCCTGGTTCAGGCGGCAGATGCTATTTCAGCTTCCCGCCCGGGTGCAAGAAGAGAGACGCTGGACACATACACCAACAGACTGAAGCAGCTTGAGGATATCTCAAACGGCTTCAAGGGAGTTGAGAAGTCCTTTGCTATTCAGGCAGGACGTGAGGTTCGCGTCATGGTTATTCCGGAGCAGGTTAACGATGCCAATATGGTTCTATTGGCCAAGGATATTTCCAAGCAGATTGAAGCAGAGCTTGAGTATCCGGGACAGATCAAGGTCAATGTGATCCGTGAGAGCCGTGTCGTTGATTACGCGAAATAAGGACAAAGAAAAAAGAGGAACTTTTGTTCCTCTTTTTTTTGTGCCATAGGAAATTTCACCGGATTTTCTATGATACAAAAATGCTGTTGGATTTCCCGTGATACAAAAAAATCCTCCCGATTTGAGTATCTGCCATAATTACAAGATCTTGTATGGAAATATTATGTAAACCGATATCTTGCATGGAGAAGCGGAAAAACACTGTTAATAAAGGGAAAATGCGCATTTTTCGGGAAAAACAGCGTTTGATTTTATGTTAATTGCAAAGTATAATGGCATCCTACCGCTTTGAGGGAGAGGGGAATAAAAAGAAATGAGGAATGAAGGGTGAATTGCTTTTATGAATACAGAGAGCATGCCGGGGTGTGCTGAGATGGAAAAAGCAGTTCGGGAATTTGTTGCATATCTACACACAACGAAAGATTCATCATCCAATACAGAAGTATCCTATGAACGGGATCTGAAAAAGCTGGCCGCATTTTTACAGGAGGAGCAGGGAATCTCTTTATGGGAGGAAGTTACGGCTGCTTCTCTGCAGCAGTACAGAAAGCAGATGGAGAAGGAGGCTTATGCGCCGTCCACCATCTCAAGAAAGATTGCTTCCATGAAGGCATTCTTTCAGTATCTGCTGCACTGCGGCACGCTCGCGGAGAATCCTGCGGAACAGCTGAAGGCGCCGAAGACACAGAAAAAAGCACCGGAGATTCTGAGCGTGGATCAGGTGGAATCGCTTCTGCAGCAGCCTGACCGGAAAACAGACAAGGGAATGCGTGACAGTGCCATGCTGGAGCTACTGTATGCAACCGGCATCCGTGTTTCGGAGCTGATCGGTCTGCGGATGGCGGATGTGAATTTCAGAATGGCGTATATTGTCTGTACGGACAGAAACAAGGAGCGTGTGATTCCGTTCGGAGGAACCGCCGGTCAGATGCTGGAGTCCTATATGAAATCGGCCAGAAGCAGTCTGATGAAAGAGGGCGAAAGCGAGTGGCTCTTCGTGAACTGTCAGGGACATCCGATGAGCCGTCAGGGCTTCTGGAAGATTCTGAAGGGATATGCCAGAAGTGCGGGAATCGAAGGCGACATCACGCCGCACACACTGCGCCACAGCTTTGCCGTTCATATGATTGAGAACGGAGCGGATCTGAAATCCGTGCAGGAGATGATGGGACATTCGGATATTGCCACAACGCAGTATTACATGAATCTGAATGTCGGACGGATGAGAACGGTATACGAAAAAGCTCATCCGCGCAGCTGAAAAGAGAATAAAAACGTAGTCAAAAAACAGAGGACAGCAGATGTTTTCCGGAAAGAGGAAGGCATCTGCTGTATTTGACTTTAAAGAGACTGTTTGCTATAGTATGCTCAATTCTATACTAAAATGGTCGGCTTTTATTTTCTGCGGAAAAAATACAGTTTTCCGATGTTGTTCGGACCTGCGGGAGGATAAATGCCGGGACAAAAATAATAAAAGTGGAAGTGTTGTATGAAGCTCTCAACTAAAGGAAGATATGGTCTCAGAGCAATGATTGATCTTGCTCTGAACAGTGAAACCGAAGAGGCTGTCTGCATCCAGAGTATATCGGAGCGGCAGAACATCTCTGAAAGCTATCTGGAGCAGCTGGTCCGGAAGCTTCGGACTGCCGGTCTGGTCAACAGCGTCCGCGGTGCGGGCGGCGGCTATCAGCTTGCAAAGCCGGCAGAGGAAATCTCTGTCGGAGATATTCTGCGCGCGCTGGAAGGCAACCTCAATGCGGTTACCTGCGGCGGCACAGAGAATGACGGCAGCTGCGAGCAGGCGGATCTCTGCGTGACCCGCCTTGTCTGGAACAAGGTCAATGAAGCAATTGAGCAGGCTGTTGATTCCATCTCACTGGAACAGCTTGTAGATGAAAGCCGGAAAAAGCGTTCGCTCGGCACCATGGATACGAAAGAGTGCAAAAACTGATGAAGGAGATCTATCTGGATAACGCGGCGACGACCAGACTTCTGCCGGAAGTACTGGAAGCCATGCGCCCGTATCTTGAAGAAGAGTACGGCAACCCCTCGGCCATCTACCGGTCTGCGGCAAGAAGCAGAGCTGCGGTGGACCGTGCAAGAGAACAGGTTGCTGCGCTGATCGGTGCAAAAGCCTCCGAGATCTACTTTACATCAGGAGGAACAGAGGCTGATAACTGGGCGCTGATTGCTGCCTCGGAGCTGATGCTGAAAAAGCGGGGAAGTGCTTCCCTGCTGGTCAGTGCCGTAGAGCATCATGCCGTACTGCATACAGCCCGTTACCTGGAGGAGCGGGGTGTGAAGGTGCATGTGCTTCCGGTCGATGCGGAAGGCCGTGTGAACCCGCAGGATGCGGAGCGGCTGATAGCAGAAGACACAGCGCTGATCTCCGTGATGACGGCAAACAACGAGATCGGCACAATCGAGCCGGTAAAGGAGATTGCGGAAATCGCTCATGCCCGCGGTGTTCTGATGCACACGGATGCCGTGCAGGCCTGCGGCCATCTTCCGCTTGCGGATTTTGCCGGAACAGTGGATCTGCTGAGTGCCTCTGCACATAAGCTTCACGGTCCGAAGGGAATCGGCTTCCTGTATATCAGGAGCGGCGTTCCCCTCAGAAGCTTTCTGCACGGCGGTGCGCAGGAGAGAGGCCGGAGAGCCGGTACGGAGAATACGGCAGCGATTGTCGGCTTCGGCGCAGCGGCAGCACTTGCCGCAAGAGATATGCAGAAGCGCACGGAGCAGACAGAACAGCTGCGCAATTATATGATCGGGAAAATGCAGCTGCTGATTCCGGGCTGCCGGCTGAACGGACCGCTTGAGCGGAGACTTCCGGGCAATATGAATTTTCTGCTTCCGGGAGTGGATGCCGAAGCGCTTCTGATTGCACTTGATATGCGCGGTATTGCGGCCTCTGCGGGCTCAGCCTGTGCGGCGGGATCTCTTGATCCTTCACACGTTCTGCTTGCGGCAGGACTGACGCATGAAGAGGCGATGTGTTCGATCAGACTCAGCATTTCCCATGAAACTACGAAGGAAGAACTCGACACGGCGGCTGAAGTGATTGCCGAAACGGCACAGCGGCTTTGCCGGACGAAGGGATGATAAATACATGAAGCGTGTAGTGGTCGGTATGTCAGGCGGCGTCGACAGCTCGGTGGCAGCTCTGCTTCTCAAAAGACAGGGCTATGATGTTATCGGTGTCACGATGCAGATCTGGCAGGATCAGGATGTGGAAGTAACGGAAAGCAGAGGCTGCTGCGGCAGCAGTGCAGTCGAAGATGCCCGCAGAGTAGCGGATGTCATCGGCATTCCGTATTATGTAATGAATTTCAGAAAAGAGTTCCGCAGAGATGTAATCGATTATTTTGTCCGGGAATATCAGGCGGGACGGACTCCGAATCCCTGTATTGCATGCAATCGCTATGTGAAGTGGGAGAGCCTTCTGGAGAAGAGCCTCGCCCTGGGAGCGGACTATATCGCAACAGGACATTATGCAGTGACAAAGCAGCTTGAAAACGGCCGCTATACCCTGCATACGGCTGCCGGTGATGAGAAGACATCGAAGGACCAGACCTATGCCCTGTATAATCTGACGCAGGACCAGCTGGCCAGAACGATCATGCCCTGCGGTGCCTACACAAAGGATCAGATCAGGCAGATTGCCGATGAGGCAGGTCTTCCGGTTGCCTACAAGCCGGACAGCGAGGAGATCTGCTTTATTCCGGACAACGATTATGCGGGCTTTATCGAGCGCGATACGGGAAATGCAGCCGAGGAAGGAAACTTCGTCTCGGAGGACGGCACGGTTCTCGGCCGCCATAAGGGCATCATCCGCTACACAGTCGGACAGAGAAAAGGTCTGGGAATCGCATTCGGAAAGAGAATGTTTGTCAAGGAGATCAGACCGGAGACCAATGAAGTGGTCCTCAGTGACAATGCCTCCCTGTTCAGTGAAGAGGTACAGGTGCACAATGTCAGCTATATGGCGATCCCGGAGCTTAAGGAGCCGATGCGCGCTGAGGTGAAGATCCGGTACAACCACAAGGCTGCACCGGCGTGGATTGAGCCGTGCGGAGACGGTGTTCTCTGCCGTTTCGATACGCCGCAGAGAGCGGCAACGCCCGGACAGGCAGCTGTATTCTACAAAGATGGATATCTGATAGGCGGGGGGACGATCTGATGCTGGGAGACTGTCATGTGCACAGCCGGTATTCGGCCGATTCGGAGGCCGATCCGGAGGAAACGATACGAAAGGCAGTGAAAAGGGGACTTCCGCTGCTTTGCTTTACGGATCATATCGATTATGACTATCCGGTAGAGGATCTGGTTTTCGATTATGATGTGAATGCCTATTTTGAGGAGTTGCAGAGACTGCGCGACAAGTATGCGGATCAGATCAAGGTTCTGATCGGTGTGGAGCTCGGCATGCAGACGCATCTGGGGCCGGAGTATACAAAGCTCCTGGAGCAGCATCCGTTCGATTATGTGATCGGATCACAGCATCTGGTCAACCGGATGGATCCGTATTATCCTGAGACCTTTGAAGGAAAAACAGATGCTGAAATCTTCCGGAGCTACTTTGAAGAGACACTGGAGGATGTAAAGGCATTCCATGAATTCGACAGCATGGGGCATCTTGACTACATCGTGCGTTACGGACGGAAGAAGCGCCGCTATAACTGGCACGACTACGCCGATATCATCGATGAGATTCTGAAGCTTCTGGTGCGCTATAATATCGCGCTTGAAATCAACACGGCGGGAATCAGAAAGCAGATGGGGGCACCCAATCCGCAGCCGGAGATTCTGCACCGTTACAGAGAGCTTGGAGGAACACTGGTGACGGTGGGATCCGATTCACATAAACCTGACAGTCTGGGGTTTGCATTTGATACAGCAAAAGAGATACTGAAAACCTCCGGATTTACTCACTATGTGTATTATGAAAAGAGAAGGCCGGTATTTGTCAGCCTGAATGATAACTGAGTATATAGAATGGAGTCCAGCAATGAGCATCAAAGATGTAATGAAGAAGAGGAGAGCACTTTCGTTTGAGGTATTTCCGCCGAAAACGGATGTCGGAATGGAGAAGCTGACAAAAGAAGGCGGTGTCCTTGATGAACTGTACGCACTGAAGCCTGACTATATCTCCTGCACCTACGGAGCAGGCGGAAGCAATGTCGGCAGAAATCTGGAGGTTATGAAGAAGATTGCCGGCGACGGAATTGCAGTCCCGGTAACACATTTTACCTGCATCGGCAATACGAAGGAGAGCGTGACAGCACAGCTGCAGGCCTATCTGGAGGCCGGTGTCGATCATATGCTGGCTCTGCGAGGCGATCTGCCGCTCGGACAGGACGGCACAGGCGGTGACTTCCACTACGCTACAGAGCTTGTCCGCTTTGTCAAAGAGGAGTTCGGTGATCAGTTTACAGTCGCTGTTTCCGGGTCACCGGAGGGACATATTGCCTGCAGAAGTCTGGATGCGGATATCTCCTTCCTGAGACAGAAGCAGGACCTCGGCGCAGACTATATCATGACACAGCTCTGCTGGGATATGGAGCAGTTCAAGAGATGGCTCGACAAGATCCGCAGCGCAGGCATCACCATGCCGGTTGATGTCGGAGTTATGCCGGTTCTGGATGCGGCAGCTACTATCAATATGGCTCTTTCAAGAAACGGCTGCGTCATTCCGCGTGAGCTAGCTGAGCTGATTTCCCGCTACTGGATCTTCCCGAACCCGTTCGCTCCGAAAGAGGATGAAGAGTCGATCGAAGCAAAAAAGGCGGCATTCAGGGAAGCCGGAA
>JAUNAG010000136.1 GCA_030527685.1 Lachnospiraceae bacterium
TGCTGCACGGATAATGTCCTCGTCCGTGGCATCCGGTCTTCCGAAAGCAATATTCTCACGGACCGTTCCCTTCTTCAGCCAGGTCTCCTGCAGTACCATACCGAAGTTTTTGCGCAGCGTTTCCCTGCTGCACTCAGCTGTGTTCATTCCGTCAATCCGGATCTCACCGGCATCGGCATCGTAGAAACGCATCAGCAGGTTGATAAAGGTCGTTTTTCCGCAGCCGGTCGGACCGACAATGGCCGTTGTCGTGCCGGGTGCCGCACGGAATGTGAAGTTCTCGATCAGCTTCCGGTTCGGATCATAAGAGAAGAAGAGATTGTTGATCTCAACATTTCCCGCTGCATCTTCCGAAAGCACCAGCTTCTGCTCCGGATCCGGACTTTCCGGCTCCGCCTCAATCAATTCGAATACACGGGCCGCACATGCCAGCGCGTTCTGCAGTTCCGTGACAACCGAGCTGATCTCGTTGAACGGCTTCATGTACTGATTTGCGTAAGCCAGAAGAACAGTCAGACCGCCGACTGTAAGAGCACCGCCCATAATACGGAACGCTCCGATCAGGGCAACCAGTGCATAGATCACGTTGTTGACCGCTCTGGTGGACGGATTCGTCAGCGAACTGAAGAAGACTGCCTTCTGGGACGCATCCCGCAGCTCCTCGTTGATCTTTCGGAAATCGGCTGAAGCACGCTTCTCATGACCGAAGGCCTTGACGACTTTTTCATTCTCGACGATCTCGTTGATCAGTGCCGTCTGCTGCCCTCTCGTCTCTGTCTGTCTGCGGAACATTCGATAAGAATGATAGGAAATGTATCTGGCGACCAGGAAGCTGACCGGTGTCATCAGCATAACCACCAGCGTGATTGCGACATTTCTCGAAAACATGAAAATCAGTGTCACAACAATGGTGATCACGCCGGAGAACAGCTGCTGAAATCCCATCAGCAGACCGTCGGAAAGCTGATCCGTATCCGCAATGATTCGCTGCACAACATCACCTGTGCTGTGTGAATCCAGATAAGAAAGCGGCAGTATCTCAATCTGACGAATCGCTTTGGCGCGAAGATCGCGCACGGTTCTGTATGTCAGACGATTATTGACCAGATTCATGACCCAGACGGCCGCTGCCGCAATCATCGTGTAGACCAGAATCCGGATCAGGTAAAACTGCACGCCGTCAAAATTCACTTTTCCTTCTGCGGCGATATGGTCAATGGCATCACCGAACAGATTCGGTATATAAAGCTGCAGGACTACCGAAAGTGCTGCCAGCAGAACACTCAGCAGAAGCAGAAAACGGTAATTTCCGATAATTCGCAAAAGCTTTTTCAGGGTATCCATCCCCGTCTCACACCTTTCCCGGAAGACAGAACTCAGTCTCTCTTCCGCTGTTATTGATTCACGTACTCCTTGTTCCGGTTTGCGTTTTGTACTGCATCATTCCGCACAGCGGCTGTACCGCTTATGCCGGTTTACTGCGGACGCTCCTCCGGGAACTGGGAGTAGTAGATTTCCTGATAGACTGTGCAGGTTTTCATCAGCTCGTCATGTGTTCCCTGGCCGACCAGAAGGCCGTCATCCAGAACCAGGATGCGGTCCGCCGTGCGGACGCTGGAAGTTCTCTGCGATACGATGAAAACAGTCATATCACCCGGAAGGGATTTAATCGCACGTCTCAGTGCGAGATCGGTTGCGAAGTCAAGTGCGCTCGCGGAGTCATCCAGAATCAGGATCTCCGGATTTCTGACAAGTGCTCTCGCAATCGTCAGTCTCTGACGCTGGCCGCCGGACAGGTTGCGTCCGTTCTGCTCAATCATCGCACTCAGGCCGCCGTTCTTTCCCTCGATGACACCGTCAGCCTGTGCAATTCTTGCTGCTGCCATCAGCTCCTCATCCGTTGCATCCTCTCTTCCCCACTTCAGATTCTGACGGATGCTTCCTTCGAACAGAACCGCTTTCTGCGGCACAATTCCGATGTGTTCAATCAGCTCGCCCTTCTTATAAGAACGAACATCCTCACCAAAGACCTCGACGCTTCCCTTTGTCACATCATAGAAACGCGGAATCAGACTCACAACAGAGGACTTGCCGGAACCGGTACCGCCGATGATACCGATGGTCTCGCCGCGCTTTGCCGTGAAATCAATGTCGGTCAGGGCTTCAGCACCGGAACCTGCATAGGAGAACGAAACATGGTTAAAGACAACTGCAGGTGCACCATTCTGCTGTGCTGCAGACTGTCCGTTCTTTTTTTCGTTCTTTGTCCCACCTGTTTTCGCGGATGACAGTGCACCCGTTTCGTCATCCGGGAAAGCCATACCGGAGCGAACCTCAAAGATTCCTTCTACTCGCTTTGCGCAGGCGATGGAGCGGGTGATGGAGATGATCAGTGTTGCCAGCTTGATCAGCTCCACGATAATCTGCGCCATATAGTTATAAAGTGCAACAACATCACCCTGCTGCAGCATGCCAAGATTGACACGCAGAGCGCCCTGACGGATCAGCATGATGGTGGCCAGGTTGATCAGCACATAAGTTGCCGGATTCAGCAGCGCCGAGATGCGGCCGACATGCTCATTCATCTTCGTCAGCATCTCGTTTCTTGCATCGAACTCCCGGATCTCCTCCTGCTCCTTGCAGAAAGCACGAATCACACGGACACCTGTCAGGTTCTCACGTGTCAGAGAGAGCAGAGAGTCAAGCTTTGCCTGCACCTTCGCAAACAGCGGAATACTGATCAGCATGATGGAAAATACCACGACCGACAGAAGCGGAATGGCGACTGCGAAGATCAGTGCGCACTTCACGTCAATTGTAAAGGCCATGATCATGGCGCCAAATACAATAAAGGGGCTTCGCAGCAGCAGTCGCAGCGTCAGATTCAATCCGTTCTGAATCTGGTTGATGTCGCTCGTCATACGTGTGATCAGCGTGTCAGTTCCCAGAGTATCCAGTTCGGAGCAGCTGAGTTCCTGGATGTGATCAAACAGTGCCTGACGGATATCCGACGCCGTTCCGACACTGGCCTTGGCCGAGAACCACTGCGCCGTGAAGGAAAAGCCCATACCCAGCGCTGCCAGTCCCAGCAGGAGCAGCACCTCACGGATCACGTAGCTCCGGTTACCCTGCAGAATACCTGTATTGATAATCCGCGCCACCACAATCGGCACAAACAGGTCCATCAGAGCTTCCAGCATCTTAAAAGAAGGGGCAAGAATACTCTCGCCTGTGTACTTTTTCAGATATTTAAATACTGTCTTCATGTTATACCTCTTAGCAGCTCATCTTTCTCTGCAATTATACTTGAACCCCAAAATTTGCGCCACCGCCGTATAGACAAAAGGAGGCAAGTGTAATGATATTGATACACTTGTCTCCTTTTGTTCTTTTCATCACATCACGGACGAATCCGGATCTCTCCCGAACTCAGCGCTTCCTCTCTTCCGTCCTTCCACCGGACCAGCAGATGACATGCATCATCTATCCCCGTCACGAGCGCTTCCTCCTGCTTCTGTCCGCTCAGAACTGTCACCGTCTTTCCGATCACAAAACAACGTTTCCTGTATTCCTCCACGTAAGTATCAGCCTTGTCGTGAAGGTAAAGCTTCATAAATTCGTTCAGAAAGGCAGCGCACAGACGGTTCTTAATATCAAAATTAACCCCTTCCGAAAACAGTGAACCGGCGATATCTTTCAGCTCTTCCGGAAAGCCTCCCTCCGGCGGATACAGATTTACGCCAAGGCCGAGAACGGCGTACTCCATCATGCCGTCTTCCATATGAAAGGCTCCTTCTGTCAGAATCCCGCAGACCTTTTTCCCTTCCACAAACAGATCATTAACCCACTTGATCTCTGCTTTCTTATCCGAGACCTGCTCCAGTGCTCTGCACATGGCAACTGCTGCCTTCGTCGTAAGCTTGACACCCTCCTGCGGGGATGCCTGCTCCGGGCGAAGCAGAATACTCAGATAGATTCCCGTATCCTTCGGTGAGTAAAAGCTTCTGCCGGCTCTTCCTCTGCCGCCGGTCTGCTCTTCTGCAATCAGCACAAGACCTTCCGGCTCTCCGGAGACCGCCAGTTCACGAACTGACGTATTGGTGGACGGAACA
This sequence comes from Lachnospiraceae bacterium, assembly GCA_030527685.1. GTDB lineage: Bacteria > Bacillota > Clostridia > Lachnospirales > Lachnospiraceae > Chordicoccus. The sequence continues at coordinate 4,113 of JAUNAG010000136.1, forward strand.
GATGCTGCCACCTGTAGACGTAAAAATCCACAGGAAGCATCGAGATACTTTGTCACGCCGCGGACAGACAGGATGTCAGCTTCTTCAGAAAGGCAGTATCCTCTGTTCGTTACTGCATGAATCGCATACCCCTCACTCTGCAGTGCCTTTACCGCCTTCCAGACAGAAGTACGGCTGACAGAAAGCTCCTCCGCAATTCTCTCCCCGGAGTAGTAGGTTCCTCGATTTTCTTCAAATAAAACCAGTACCTTTTCCTTCGTCGTCATGTCCTATGCCCCACATAATTGCTTCTATCCTGCAATGACTGTATTTCCCGCTTTTATGCGCTCCCCGTAAGATTACAGTCCCAATGACGAAACCACTCCGGTTTCTCCATCAGTTCGCCGCTCTCACGATCACATCATACCGGATTGCCTTTCCCTTCAGCGAATAAGAAGGTTTCTGCTCTGCAAGAAACGGTCCTTTCAGCGGCCGCTTGATAATCACCTTCTTTGCACCGGAGGCACAGGCTGCGGCAAACAGTTCATTTTCATCCGTACACGGACTCTCCAGATGATGCAGCAGCTGGAATTTCTTTTTTACGAGTGCACTCTTCTGTCTTGCGGGAAACATCGGATCCAGAAGAACGGCATCCGGCTTCTCATCGAGTTCCTGCAGTACCTGAATGCTGTTCTTCTGCACAAGTTTCATTCTTGCTGCATATTCCGCAAGTTCCGGCACTTCTGCTGCACGCCGCAGCGCATCTGCCAGAAGTGCCGCAATTACCTCATCATATTCGCAGAGCAAAACCCGATAGCCGGCCGCTGCCAGCAGAAGGGCATCTTCTCCGAAACCTGCCGTCGCATCCACTGCAAATGGAATTCTGCCCTCTTCCTTTTTATACTTTGCCGCCTTCACCAGCATCTCCTGCCGGAGATTGGCTGTCTTCAGCCGCGGAAGCATCCTTGTCAGATCAGCACTGAGTGAAAGTGTTCCGTCCGTCAGCTCCAGTTCGTTCTCATGCATCCTGAGTTCTACCAGACCGTCCCCTACTTTTCCCAGAAGAGGTTCTTCTATTATAACATTCTGCTGATTCCCCAGAATCATTTCATCACCAGTCATAGCCTTCTCCGTCAAGAATTCTCTCAAGAGCGTGTTCCACTGTATCCGTTCTGTATTTGCCCAGATGAATCATAGTCGGATTCGAGGTCTCCATGGTAATCGGGCAGCCGACCAGCTGCAGCATCTCAGTATCATTTTCATTATCACCGAATGCCATACAGTCCTCCGGATCGATTCCGAGCCGCTTCAGAAGTTCCTGCATACCGCGTCCCTTATGAAGTCCCGGCTGCAGGAAGTCCAGCCATGCATTCCCGCTCGTCTGCAGCATACAGCGTCCGTGGAGAAGTTTCTCAAAATACGCTCTTCTCGTATCGCCGCTGAAATTAAATACCGCAAGCTTGATAAAAGGCTCCGTGATGGCATGCGGATCCCGAATCTTCTGCAGGTTTCCGCCGACGACTTCCGTCATATGTGTATAAAATGCCGGGTCTTTCGGACACACATACTGGACACCCGGAACCGAAATCAGAATTTCGCATCCCTCCTGTGCCAGCACCGCATCAATAATCTCCAGCGCGAGCCCTCTCTCAAATTCATACTGAAAAAGAATCTCATCATTGTAATAACACAGACCGCCGTTTTCTGACATGTAGACCAGATCATCTGCCACTGCCGGACCGAACACCATTCGCTCACTTGCGTACTGTCTGCCGCTTGCCACCATAAACAGGATTCCGCGCTCACGCAGTCTGCGGATCTGCTCCAGAAGCTGCGGGCTTGCGGTTCTCGCGCCGTTAAGTAAAACGGTACCGTCCAGGTCACAGGCTATGATTTTGGGAATTCTCATTTCTTAATCTCCATTATAATGTTCTGCGGGTCCGCACCGCGGGTCTGACCAACCGTTCTGTAAAAGACCGATTGCTGTAGATCCATGACTCCGTCATTGCACCGCGGGTCTTTTACAGTAAAAAAAGGAGTACCGATTTCTCGATACTCCTTTCTCTTTAAGTCGATGCGACTGGATTCGAACCAGCGGCCTCTGCGTCCCGAACGCAGCGCTCTACCAAACTGAGCCACGCATCGAAGTTTTCTGTTTTGTTTTTCGTGCTCTCGTTGAGCACAGGTGTTATTATATATACCCTCTATGGAAAATGCAAGCATTTTTTTAAATTTTTTTATTTTTTATTTTTTCCAAAATTGCAATAACAAGTTGCACACTTTTGCTCCACACCAC
>JAUNAG010000137.1 GCA_030527685.1 Lachnospiraceae bacterium
TTTTAACTGAGGCGGAGCGATTTACCCACAATCATGCCCGAAGCCTCAAAAATTTTTATGTTTTCTACATCCTTTCCTTTGCATGCAATCGTTTTTATGTCACGGATGAAGCACAATAATAACATGAAACAAATCAAAAAGCATAATCTATTGTACATTTATATCGTATATCGGCGACGCTTTTAGAAAAAGAATCACGTTGAATCTGAGTGGAAAATCCATTTTAAATGGATTACAATGGATAAGATCATAAAAACTGACGACAGAGGAGTAGATTATGGATTTTCCGAAGATTACACTGAGAGCGGCAAGAGTAAATGCCGGTTTAACTCAGGGGGAAGCGGCACAGGCGCTGCACAGGACGAAGCAGACAATCGTCAACTGGGAGAGCGGCGCGACGGACATTCGCTACAATGATCTGTGTGCCATGTCAGAGCTCTATCATATGCCGATCGAGTTCATCAGTCTTCCGGAACGAAAGTCCAGCATCCGAGACAATAAGGAGGAATGAAGCGTGATCAGACAGGAATTAACAGCTTTATTAGAGAAAAATTCATACCCGGGCAGAGGCATCACCATCGGCCGTACAGAAGATGGAAAGCATGCAGCTATTGCATACTTCATTATGGGCAGAAGTGAAAACTCCCGTAACCGCATCTTTGTGGAAGACGGTGACGGAATCCGCACACAGGCATTTGACGAATCCAAACTGGTTGATCCGAGTCTGATTATCTATGCTCCGGTCCGCGTGCTCGGCACAAAAACAATTGTTACCAACGGTGACCAGACAGACACAATCTTTGACGGTCTCGATAAGCAGATGACTTTTGAACAGTCACTTCGCCAGAGAAGATATGAGCCGGACGGTCCGAACTATACACCGCGTATCTCCGGTGTTCTTCATCTGACAAATAACGGTTTCAATTATGCAATCTCCATTCTGAAGAGTGCAGACGGCAATCCGGAGGCAGATCATCGCTATACCTTCTCTTACACACCGGCACTTCCGGGAGAAGGACACTTCATCAGCACCTATATGGGAGACGGATCACCGCTTCCCAGCTTTGAGGGAGAACCGATCCGTGTCAGCATCGGCAATGATCTGGACAGCTTCACAGAAGGCATCTGGAATGCTCTGAATGCAGATAACAAGGTATCTCTTTTTACAAGATTCATCGATCTTGAAACGGGAAAGTGGGAGAGCCGCATTATCAATAAAAATAAGTAAGAAACGAAATGAAAAGAGAAGACCTGTAGTCAGGGCTTCTCTTTTCGTGTACAATGGAGTGTGTATTTAGATTTGATTTTTTAAAGTCGCTGAAGGGAGAATGACACATTATGAAGGACCTTGCACTTAAATACGGATGTAACCCCAATCAGAAGCCGTCCCGTATCTTTGTAAATGACGGCCGCGAGCTTCCGATCAAGGTACTGTCCGGAAAGCCGGGCTATATTAATTTTATGGATGCACTGAACGGCTGGCAGCTCGTTTCTGATCTGAAGCGTGCAACAGGTCTTCCGGCAGCAACAAGTTTCAAGCATGTTTCTCCGGCAGGTGCTGCAGTCGGTCTTCCGCTGACAGAAACCCTGAAGAAGATTTATTTTGTAGATGATATGGGAGATCTTTCCCCGCTCGCATGCGCTTATGCACGTGCCCGCGGAGCAGACCGCATGAGCTCCTTCGGTGACTTTATTGCACTCAGCGATGTCTGCGATAAGGATACGGCTTCTATCATCAAGAGAGAGGTTTCGGACGGTGTTATCGCTCCGGGCTTCACAGAAGATGCACTTGCTATTCTGAAGCAGAAGAAGAACGGCAATTACAACGTAATCGAAATTGATCCGGAGTACAGACCGGCTGCTCTTGAGCACAAGGATGTTTTCGGCATCACCTTTGAGCAGGGCCGCAACGATCTCGTGATCGATAATGCGCTTCTGGAAAATATTGTGACTGTCAATAAGGACATCCCGGATGATGCCAAGCGTGACCTTGTCATCTCTCTCATCACACTGAAGTATACACAGTCCAATTCCGTTGCTTACGCTTTGGGCGGACAGGCAATCGGTATCGGCGCAGGACAGCAGTCCCGCGTACACTGTGTCAGACTGGCAGGCAATAAGGCTGACAACTGGCTGCTTCGTCAGTGCCCGAAGGTACTGGAACTCCCGTTCGTTGAAGGCATCCGCCGTGCGGATCGTGACAATGCCATCGATCTCTATATCGGTGAAGAGTACGATGATATCCTTCGTGACGGAGAGTGGCAGAGAGTATTCCGCGTCCGTCCGGATGTATTCACCGCAGAGGAGAAGAGAAGCTGGCTTGACTCACAGGACAATGTAGCACTCGGATCCGATGCATTCTTCCCGTTCTCCGACAACATTGAGCGTGCAAGAAAGTCCGGCGTCCGCTATATCGCTGAGCCGGGCGGATCTGTCAGAGACGACGCTGTCATTGAATGCTGCGACAGATACAATATGGCTATGGCATTTACCGGAATTCGCTTATTCCATCATTAAGAGGAGGGATTGTCTATGCTTGCGAATCTGAATGAACTCCTGGTTCCGGCCAGAGAAGGACATTACTGTGTTGCACAGTTTGATGTTGTGAATATCGAGATGGCAAGAGCGGTTATTGCCGCTGCCGAAGAAGCAGGCGCTCCTGTTATCCTTGCTATTGAAGAATCACAGACTCCGGTTTGCCCGCTGGATGAATTTGCCGCTTTTGTCATTCCGATGGCAAGAAAGGCAAAGGTGCCGGTAGGCGTTCACCTGGATCTCGGAAAGACCTTCGGAAGCTGTATTGAGGCACTGAAGCACGGCTTCACCTCCGTCAACTTTGACTGCTCAAGAGATGTCATGGAAGTGAATGCGGAAAAGGTCGCCGAGATGGTCAGAACGGCGCATGCTTTCGGAGCATCTGTAGAGGCAGAACTCGGTTATACACCGAATGTTAAGGAACTGACCGGCGACAGCGCTGATTTCTTTACAGATCCGTCTCAGGTAGAAGAGTACGTCAGGAGAACAGGTATTGATGCACTGTCTATTTCAGTCGGAACGGCTCATGGTGAATATATTGAGACACCGAAGCTTGACTATGACAGAATCAAAGCGGTCGCAGAGGCTTCTCAGATTCCGCTTGTTATGCACGGCGGCTCAGGCCTTTCAGATGTTGCGGTTCAGGAAGCAATTGCCAGCGGCATTGCAAAGATTGATATCTTTACCGATATCAGCATTGCCTGCGTACAGGGTGCGATTCAGGCTTACAACGATGGTGTTCACACCATTGCCGAGGTCATTCCGTATGAGGAGCATGCTGTCCGCGCTGCAGCAGCAGAGAAGATCAGACTGTTTCAGAATAAATAAATCCGGAATCGATTTTTTCGGAGAGCGTCCGATCTCAAATTATGTTCGTTATAATCCGATATAACACATAAAACAACAAAAACAGGCAGGTCTTTCGAAGCTGAAAGACTTGCCTGTTTTTTGATTTGTCTGACGTTTTCGATTACGCGGATCAGATTTCGTAAATCCAGCCTTCCGGAGCCTCGATGCGGCCCATCTGGATGCCTGTCAGTGTATCGTAGAGCTTCTGGATCTTCGGACCCATCTTCTCCATACCGCTCGGGAAGAGGATTTCCTGACCGTCGCGGACAATTCTGCCGACCGGAGAGATAACAGCTGCTGTTCCGCACAGACCTGCTTCCTCAAAATCGGTAAGCTCTGTGAACGGAACCGGACGCTCCTCAACCTTCATGCCGAGATACTTCTCAGCAACATACTCCAGGCTGCGTCGTGTGATGGACGGCAGGATGGTGTCAGAAGCAACTGTAACGAAGGTATTATCCTTGATGAAGATGATGTTTGCACCGCCTGTTTCCTCGACATAGGTTCTTGTTCTGGAGTCAAGGTAGAGGTTCTCGGCAAAGCCTTCATTGTGAGCGACAACAATCGGATGCAGGCTCATTGCATAGTTCAGGCCGGCCTTGATATGACCTGTACCGTGCGGTGCTGCACGATCGAATTCCGGAACCTTCAGAGAGATCGGCTTAGCGCCGCCCTTGAAGTACGGACCGACCGGAGTGGTCAGAATGCGGAACTGATATTCATCAGCCGGCTTTACACCGATGACCGGACCGGAAGCAAACATAACCGGACGAATGTAGAGAGTAGCGCCGGAGCCGTAGGGCGGAACGAAAGATTCATTGGCCTTTACGACCTGCTTGACTGCATCGACAAAGCGGTCAGCCGGGAACGGCGGCATCTCGAGGCGGCTTGCAGAATCCATCATACGCTGCGCATTGAGGTCCGGACGGAAAGTAACGGTTCTGCCGTCTTCGGTTGTGTAAGCCTTCAGACCTTCAAAGCAGGACTGAGAATAGTGGAAGACACCTGCACACTCGGAAAGTGTGACGGTGTGATTATCAGTCAGTCTGCCTTCATCCCAGGCACCGTTCTTGAAATCAGAGACATAGCTTACGCCGGTTTCTCTGTAGCTGAATCCCAGACTGCTCCAGTCAATATTCTGTTTTTCCATGTTTACTCCATTCCGCTGCTTATTCGCAGCATTGTTTAAATCGGTGAAGCTGCAGGAAGGATTTCGTTATTTCCATAATCAGTACGAAATCTTAAAAATCCTTCTTACATGATTATAAACCTCATCGAACTCTTGTCAATAATTGCAGGAAACTGAAAAAGATCGCTCAATCTTTCCTGGAACAGCATTTTTTCAGATAGATTATATAGGCCGCAAAAGCAAGAATGCAGACAATCAGTGATCCGATTGCGACAGCCTGTATCTTTTTTCCGAAAAAGTAAAGCACCAGTTCGTTAAGCAGCAGAACAACGCACAGTATGAGCGTTCCGCGATCCATCTTTTTCCGGTCATAGATGGCATCGAGATTTTGCTGTTTTCCGCCGAAAAGGCCTGACAGCTTATCGCCGTTACCGGTAGCGAGCATGATGATGAAAACCACCAGTGCGGCGATGACAATAAAACTCCAGGAATCTGACATAGAGGCACCTCGTTTCATTGAAATTTCCTTCTGCTTCTGTAAGAGCAGGCGGATCTCTGAAAAAGTTTTTGTAATGCTTCTACTATTTTAGTCTATGAGCCATGACGGTGCAAGTTTCGCTTTTGACGGCAGAAGAGGAAGGAGGCTTTCCATCTATATAGAAGAGTGTCTTGTCAAAAGTGCGTAAAGAAGGATCGAAAAAACGCCGGAAAACTGGTTTGACAAAAAGAAAGCCCTGAGATTAAGATACAGATGCAGCATTTCATCGATCACCTGGAGCACCGGAAGAAGACGTCCGGGAAAGGATTGAATGAACCTTTACGAAGCAATTTTTTACAGACAGTCAGTCAGAAATTACAGTATGACACAGATCGCTCCGGATCTGCTTAGACGGATCGGCAATTATTACAGTCAGATCACACCGCTGTTCCCGGGAATCGAAACAGAAATCGGAATTACCGAGAATCCGGAAGGAAAACGTCTGCTGACAGGTCTGTTCCCTATACAGGCACCTTATTACCTGACAATCTATACGGAAGAGCGCGAAAAATCGGAGATGAATGCCGGCTATATCGGAGAGCAGCTCTGCCTGTATATGACGACACTGGGGCTCGGTACCTGTTTTATCGGTAATGCAACTCTTCGCCATGCGCCGCAGAACAGAAACGGTCTGCATCTTGTCATCGTTATTGCCTTCGGACTGCCGAAAGGAGCGATGCTGAGAAGACCGGATGAAGCAAAGCGTCTTCGTGTGCAGGATCTCTGTGTCTATAAGGATCAGCCTACCAGATGGATGACACAGGTTATTGAGGCGGCACGGATGGCACCTTCGTCGGAAAACAGTCAGCCGTGGCGGTTTGTGGTAGTCGGAAGCAGAATCCATATTTTTTCCAAAAAGGACGGGATGGACAGGCCGAAGAAATGGGCAGAGTTTAATTTCGGCGTCATGTTCTCTCATATTGCGGTTGCCTCGGAAGAACTGTGGCTTGAGGTGGATCTGATTCGTCTTGAAAATGTAGTGCAGAAAAATTTCCGTAACAATCAGTATGTTTTAAGTGCGATTGTAAATCCCTCGATGTGAAAGAGGAGACTGCAAATAGTCAAAAATCCCCTAAAAATAAGGTTTTTCATGTTTTTCGAAATTTTTTTAAAATATTTCAAAAAAACTATTGACGGATCCGGTGAAAACCGTTATTATATGTCTTGTCGTCAGGGAGCGATACAAACAGCTGAGAAACAGCAAAAATGAATTGCTCCGGATGATGTGAATTGCGCGAGTGGCTCAGCGGTGGAGCACCACCTTGCCAAGGTGGGGGTCGCGGGTTCGATCCCCGTCTCGCGCTC
>JAUNAG010000138.1 GCA_030527685.1 Lachnospiraceae bacterium
TGTTCCGGAGCTCTCTGTTCTTCTCTCCTCCGTACCGGAGGCCAATCTGTGGTTCACCCGGCTTTCGATGTATTTCGTCTTTCGCTATTATGCAGACGCTATCGATGAGCCTCTGGACTGTGAAAAGAGACTGATTCAGCGAAGTCTCCGCACAGCCGAGCTGCTGGCGCTGACTCGTTTTCATGCAAACTGCGGAACCTTTACAGTCGATGAGATGATTGATCTGATCCATCTGTATTCCAAGCAGATCGAGCATTCTACAGAGAATGTGGATCTGCTAAAAGCAGAATAAAAACCGGGCGGCTGAGTTCACCACAATTTGAACTCAGCCGCCCTTTCTTATCTGTAACTCCAAGCTGTTTTAAAACCCCGGAAACGCTGCAAATGCTACGTTTTCCGGGGTTTCTGTCAACACTTTATGTCCTGTAGGTTACGATGTCCTATAAGCCTCTATTCGGTTCCATTATCCGAGGATTGCCTTATCGCTGACGAACTCGTTTCCGGATACCACCTCGAACTGATGCAGCAGGCTCTCGATTGTCAGCTGCTTCTTTTCTTCTCCGCGGATATCCAGTACAATGCGTCCTTCGTTCATCATGATCAGACGATTGCCGTGTTCAATTGCATCACGCATATTGTGTGTAATCATCAGCGTAGTCAGATGATCATGCTCGATGACGCGCTCTGTGGCATTGAGTACCTTCTCTGCCGTCTTCGGATCCAGAGCAGCTGTGTGCTCGTCCAGAAGAAGAATCTTCGGTGCAAGCAGGGTAGCCATCAGCAGTGTCAGAGCCTGTCTCTGTCCGCCTGAAAGCAAACCGACCTTGGATGTCAGACGGTTCTCAAGACCGAGATCAAGAATCTTCAGTTTTTCCTTGTAATCCTCTCTCTCCTGAGCGGTAATGCCCCAGTGAAGAGTTCTGCGCTGCCCTCTTCTTCTTGCCAGTGCCAGGTTTTCATCGATCTGCATCGTAGCAGCCGTTCCCGTCATCGGGTCCTGGAATACACGGCCGATCAGAGATGCTCTTTTATAGTCCGGAAGGCCTGTGACATTCATGCCTGCGATCGTGATCGATCCGCTGTCCACCGGCCAGACACCTGCAACAGCATTTAACAGAGTTGATTTGCCTGCGCCGTTTCCGCCGATCACTGTGACGAAATCGCCCTCTTCCAGCTTGAGACTGACATCATTCAGTGCTCTTTTTTCATTGATCGTTCCGAGATTGAAGGTTTTTGAAATATTTGAAAGTTCCAGCATCTCACTTTCCCTCCTTCCGATTCTGCTTTCCGGCTCTGCGGAATGAGCTTCTGGACTGTGCGCGAAGATACGGAACAGCCAGGAAGATCGCTACGATGATTGCCGTAAACAGCTTCATCATGTTGGAGTCCAGACGCAGCCACATGACCAGCGTATAGACAATATAGTAGAGAATGCCGCCGATGACGACAAATACCAGTCGGAAAGCAAAGTTCAGGCGCTTGCCGAGAATTGCCTCTCCGATCACTTCTCCGATGATGACGGCAGCCAGACCGATGACAATCGCACCGCGTCCGCTGTTTACATCGGCAAAGCCGGAATACTGTGCCGCAAGTGCTCCTGCAAATGCAACCAGCGCGTTGGACAGTGCCAGACCAATCACCTTCATCGTGTTGATATTAATGCCCTGCGCTCTGCTCATCTGCGGATTGCAGCCTGTTGCACGAATGGCAGAACCCATCTCTGTACCAAAGAACCAGTAAAGAGCAGCGATCAGGATCACTGCAATGATGCAGCCGATCAGAATGGCTCTGTTGACATTTCTTCCTGAAAGAATCAGCGGGAAGCGGTCAACGCTGACTGCCTTGTTGGCCTGAAAGCCCATAATTGCAAGGTTTATGGAATACAGTGCGTACTGTGTCAGAATACCTGCCAGAATAGCGGGGATACCCAGCTTTGTATGAAGCAGTCCGGTCACAGCTCCCGCAAGAAGTCCTGCCAGAAATGCAACTCCGGTTGCTGCCCACGGATTCCATCCGCCTAAGATCAGTGTGACTGACACGGCTGCTCCGGTACTGAATGTTCCGTCAACTGAAAGATCTGCAATATCCAGCATCCGGAATGTAATGTAGACGCCCAGGGCCATTACGCCCCAGATCAGTCCCTGTGCAACACTGGCCGGCAGTCTTCCGAGAAGATTTGCCGGATTCAGTGACAGAAAGTATGCTGCCATCTTTCCTACTCCCCCGTTTCTCTGTGTGTTTTCCTGTTTCGCAGGAAAACCGCGGCAGTAACTGCCGCGGTCGATTCCAATCTTACTGTATCTCTTTTTGAGATTCTCTCACTTTGCCTTATTCAGCAACGTATTCTTCGTAATCATCCGGAACCGTAATTCCAAGCGCGCTTACCAGTTCCGCATTGTACTCCTTAACCGGTTCTGTGTCAAATTCGATCGGCATCTCGGAGATGTTTGCCTCGCCGTTCAGAATACGAACTGCCATCTCACCGGTTGTCTTTCCAAGGTTGTAGTAATCGATGGAAAGTGTTGCAATACCACAGCCGCTCATGATTCCTTCCTCACCTACGACAATCGGAACACCTGCCGGAAGGGCAACGTTGTTGATTGCCTCTGTGCAGCTTGCAGCTGTATTGTCGGTCGGGATGTAGAGAACATCATTCTCATCGCAGGCAGTCTGTGTGACAGTCGCAACATCATTGGAATCAGAGAAAGTATAGTAGCTGACTGTAAGTCCAAGTTCCTCTGCATATGCCTTTACCTGATCTGCCTGATACTTGGAGTTAGCTTCTGCGGAGCAGTAAAGAATTCCAAGCTTTTCTGCATCCGGAACCAGCTCCTTGATCATCTCAGCCTGCTTATCAAGCGGAGCCAGATCGGAAGTACCGGAGATATTGCCGCCGACTGTTCCGTTATAGTCCTCCAGCTGCAGTGCTGTTGCATAATCCGTAATGGATGTACCGAGGATCGGAATATCGACTGTTGCTGCAGCGGCACTGGCCAGAGATGCGGTTGCATTTGCAAGAATCAGATCCACACCCTCTGCTACCAGGTTCTGGCAGATTGTAATCGTTGTATTAGCCTCACCGGCTGCGTTCTGCTCATCAAAGGAGACTCTGTCACCGAATTCCTCTGTCAGCGCATCCTTAAAGCCCTCAGTTGCCGCATCAAGTGCCGGATGCTGTACGAGCTGGCAGATACCTACCGTAAAGCTCTTCTCCGCATCAGCTGAAACACTGACTGCACCGCCTGCAAGGCTGACTGTCATCATAGCTGCAAGACTCATCGCTGTAAGATTCTTCTTCATAATTGACCTCCTGAAACCTTTAAATATCACGGATGCTTTCGCCAACGCAATATATCTTTACATCCACATTTTCGTCCATTTAACGTGTTGGCGCATTAACGCATTAGTCCGTTAAAGCATCTGGGTGTTATCTTATCGTAAACACTTTAGTAAGTCAAGAAAAAAATTCAAACAATTTCTATTTCACATTCATCTGGCACAATTGCTTTGTTGTGAATTCGCATTTTTCTACTATAATAAAATGGTATGCAGCGAAATCATAATAAAGAAGTAATCATCAGTGAATCTTAACAGCAAAACCAGACATCTGCTTCTTGCGTCTATGCTTGCAGCAGTCTCTCTTGTCTCTGTCGGATGTTCCGGCAAGAAAAAGACCGTTGATAACGAGATGGAAAATATGTTCACTACTGCTTCTACTGCCGGGGAGCAGCAGACTGCGGCTGCATTTTCATCAAATGCACCTGCAGATCAGCAGGACGCTGATACAGATCAGACAGCTGCGGGCAATGATGAAACAGGCGCGCAGACCGGGGAAGACAATACCTCTGCGGAGAAGTCCCCATACAACCCGGATACAGGCGTAAAGCCGTTTGAGAAAGAAACTGCGGAGAATGTCTGGGCCCGGCTTGAGGAAGTCTACAACACGGCTCATGAAGACGAGCTGAATTCTGCGGATGCATTTGCCTATGAATATGTGCAGTCAAAGATAGACTCCGAAGCTCAGGAGCGCTTTGACTCCTACATGGACATTGTCGGTAATATGGAGAACCAGTACCAGCTTCTGAATGAGTACGATCCGAATCTCAAAAATGTTCTCAGCGATGAAGCTGCTTATCGTCTGGGCGGAGACTCTCCGCTTTCTCAGTACGCCGCAGGCACCGCTGCCGGCTATTTCTTCGACACAGGCGAAGTCGGTCAGGCACTCCGCGAAGGCGCGGCGATCGGTGCCTATCTTCTCTATCAGTGGGCGATGAGCGGCGACAATATTGCCGCAGATGCAACGGTCGTAGTCGCCGCCAATGATCAGTATGCATTGATCCGGAATTACGGAAATTTCTACGAGCTCTATTCTCTTCTGAAGGACAATGCCGGCTTTGAACTTGCTCTCGAGGGCCTCGAGGCGAGACGTTCTTATATGTCAGGCGATAATGCTCTTCACTTATACTGGTATACCACTGAATCTGTTTTTACGGATGAATATAATAACTGCACAACGCAGGAGCAGGTTGATACATGCATCGAAAACTGGTCTGACAAGATGAATCGTCTGGCACGCACCAAGGTTCTTGTTGATAAGATCAATGAATGGGAAGCATCCGAAAAAGCATTCGACGACGCCTTCCTCGAAAGTCTTGGACTTGACAGTGACACAGTTATTGCCAAATATAATGCGAATCAGCAGAGTTCCTCCGATGATGATGATGACGATTACGATTACACCTACGAAGGCAGAGTCAGGCAGATTAAATCAGATTACGGTCCTGATGAAGAGTATCTGAAGTCTTTTACGGTCGAAAGCGGTTCCTACGAAACAAAAGAGGAAGCCGATGCCGCAAAGGAAGCTTATATTGCCGAGCGTGAGGATGAGGTTGAGGAGGAGCTTCGCAATCTGTTTCAGGATTGTTACCGCGAAGTGACGTACTCCACTTACATTTATACAGTCATCGACAATCAGAACAATCCGCTCTACTCTTTCATGCTGCCTGATAAATCCCCGAATGCAGCATTTTCCGAGGACGGTCTCTGCTCTCTGAGCAACAAGGACTATATCGCATACGAGGACTCGGCTCACACGCTTCTGGACCAGAAGGGAAATATTCTGTATTCCAATGCCCGCTCTGAAGTAAACGGAAAAGCGGTGCTGAACACCAATCCTGCCTCCAACGGCAACCGCCTGCAGAAGACCTATGATGAGAATTTCGACAAGGGCAGTTTTGAAGTTCTTTCCCTGATCGACGCAGACGGAAATGCCAGTGTTCTTTTTGAAGCCAAGACCATCGAACTTGAGGCCTACAACTATTATTTCGGCGATTATTACAGATATACCTGTACCGGCTTCGATGATCATAAAACTACCGGCTATGTCGATATGAAGAGCGGCAAGCTCCTCACTGAGGAAGAATACAGTAATCTGAGTCTTTCGGATAACAACGAGTACGCCGGAATCCGGAGTTCCGATGGAAATGCAGAAGATAGTGATTTTACAGACTACGGCGAATGGATTGATGCAGCCCATACCTATATCTACTATAAGAACGGCATCTATGATGCAGAAGGCAGGCTGCTGAAAGAAGTGACCGAGGGTCAGGGAATTAATCAGATTTCGTACAGCCGCGGCTATTTCTATATTATTTCCAAAACAGAATACTACTATGCCCTGGACACAGAGTTTAACAGGACCATGGAACCGCTTAATCTGAAGCAGGAAAAGTACTATTCCTATTCCCTGCTGCCTGTCGGACTCCAGATTAACGTTGACAGCAGCCAGAGTCAGAGCGGCCATGAGTACGAATATTATGATGCCTTCGGCAATCTCTTTCACGCAGGCGATAAAGGCATCAGGAATGACAACATTGCAGGCTTCACATTCAATATTCCCGGAGAGATCTGCCGCAACCTTGAAAACGGCGAAGAAATTGTATTCAGCATTGCGGAAGGCGGAATCGGAACATCGATGATCTGATGCTGCATGAAGAAATCGGCTGTCACCACCAATTGTAAAGTGGTGACAGCCGATTTTGTATTTTGGATATTTTCACAGACCCTGTCTCTTCCGGGCAAGCTCTCCCAGCATCTGATAGATGACCGAAGTCAGCGGAATGAAGAACAGCATTCCGAAGACACCGAACAACTTTCCGCCCAGGAATACCGCAACCAGTGTGAGCAGTGCCGGCAGGCCGACAGACTCGCCGACAACTCTCGGATAGATGAACTGCTCTTCAAAGAACTGTACGACCTGGAAAACGATGAGATAAAGAGAGGCTTCGGGCATGATTGTGGGTAAATCGCTCCGCCTCAGTTAAAAATTGCA
>JAUNAG010000139.1 GCA_030527685.1 Lachnospiraceae bacterium
GATCTGAATTGCGTGATCTACCGTATCCACAACCACGATGCGGCCAAGCAGGTGCTCGACAAGCTGGCTGTATTCCTCTTCTGCCGAAACCAGCGAAGAAGCTGTACCGATAACGCCTTCTTCCTTCAGTACCTCACGGCTTGAAAGACTTCTTCCTCTGATAGATGTCAGCGGAAGGAAGGTTGCACGGCCGAGTTTTCCTGCCTTCAGGAATTCGATCATATACTTCGCAGTTGCTTCATTATCTGTAACAATACTGCGAATGCTTCCGCCGAGCGCTGTCTCAATGGCTGTCTCATACTGCTCCGGCACATCGACCAGATCAGCCACGACACCGCGGATGCCCGGATTCCGGCGCTTCTGTTCCATGATGCGGCGGATACCGTTGCCGTAGCCGTCGTAGCGCTCTGCCATGGAGCGAAGGGATTCCAGACGGGAGCTGTCCCTGTGGAAGCCTGTCTGTGCGCGGTCGAGTGCTTCATTGGAGGTGCGCAGTGCTTCGCTGAGCTCTGCGATCTTCTTTTCAGCCCCCTGCTCTGCAGACGCATGCTCTCTGATGCCGTCCTGCAGCTGTTTTACTTCTTCCTCATGACCGGAAAAATCCCGGCTGGCGCGCTGTTCATCCTCTTTTAAGCGAAGGACACGTGCACCGATCTCCGCCTGACGGATACCCAGCTGCTCCAGCATTGTATCGAAGCGCTGCATATTTCCCTTGACGGAGGCACGGTTCTGCAGGACATCAATGACCTCCTGCTTCGCGCGCTCGATTTCGAATACGACTCTCTCGATCTCGCGGTCAAGCTTTGCCAGTGCTTCTACGGCCTCTGTCTCGCCGGCTGCGCCGAGACGGACATTTTCTTCCGCATTCTGCATCTCTTCATGAAGAGCAGCAAGCTGCGCATGACGCTCTTCCATGTCGTGCTCGATCTGGGCGGTACGGTTCGCGTACTGCTCACCGGAGATATTGATCGTATGAATCTGTTCCTTTAAGACTGCAATCTGGCTGACGAGCTGTTCGCGGAGGACACTGTTCCGTGATGCACGGCCGGCAAGTTCGGTGATGGACTCATCCAGCTGCTCCAGCTCCTGCTCAATCCTCTCGTACTCTGTCTTGGTCTTGTCGAAGGCTTCCTTCGTCTCCGTCATATCACCTGCGACGATCTGAAGACGCTCGGATACCTCCTTCACCTGCAGCTCTGTCCGTTCCTCATCAATCACAAACAGATTGATATCGAGGTCTTTCTGCTTCTGCTTTTCCTCCAGATAGATCTTGGCTGTCTCGGACTGCTTCTTCAGCGGTCCGATCTGGGAATTCAGCTCCTGCAGAATATCATTGACGCGGACAAGATCCTGGTGCTCAGCCTCCAGCTTCTTTAAAGAAGCCTGTTTGCGCTTCTTGAACTTGACGATACCGGCTGCCTCATCGAAGAGCTCACGGCGCTCCTCCGGCTTGCCGGAAAGGATGCGGTCGATCTGGCCCTGACCGATGATGGAGTAACCCTCCTGACCGATACCCGTATCATAGAAGATCTCATGAATATCGCGCAGACGAACCTGCGCGTTATTAATCAGATATTCACTTTCACCGGATCTGTAGAGACGTCTGGTGACAGTCACCTCTTCATAATCAATATCCAGCTTGTGATCGGAGTTGTCGAAGGTAATCGCAACGGAGGCGTAGCTCTGCGGCTTCCTTGCCTCTGTACCTGCAAAGATGACGTCCTGCATGTTGCCGCCGCGAAGCTGCTTCGCACTCTGCTCGCCGAGTACCCAGCGCACTGCGTCCGCAACATTGGACTTACCGCTTCCGTTCGGTCCGACGATGCCGGTGATACCCTCCTGGAATTCGAATTTCATCTTGTTGGCAAAGGACTTAAAGCCATGTATTACAATTGATTTCAGATACATGCAAATAAAATTCCTGTCTGTCAGTTTGTAGACCGGTGGTAAAGTCCAAGCTTCTCCATCACGGCCTGTGCAGCAGCCTGTGCTGCGCCCTTCTTGGTTCTGCCGCTTCCCGTTCCCAGGACTTCCTCTTCCAGGAAGACCGAAACTTCAAAGCGCTTGTCATGATCCGGACCGCTCTCGCCGGTCACGCGGTACTCGACCTTTTTGCCCAGCTGCTGGTAGTACTCCTGCAGCGGCGAACGGATGTCCGTAAAAAGATCCTCCGTCCCGAGATCGAGAAGGATATGATCCATGGCAAATGTTCTGGCTTTCTCGAAGCCTCCGTCCAGATAGATCGCACCGATGACGGCTTCTGTCGCATCCGATACAATCGAATCCTTGGAGCGGCCGCCCATCTGCTCCTCGCCCTTGCCGAGACGCAGGTAATCGGGAAGTCCGATTGCACGCGCGGATTTGGCCAGAGGCTGCTCACTGACCATGCTGGCGCGCAGCTTGCTCAGTTCACCCTCCGGTTTCTCCGGATATTTTATGTATAAATATTCGGCAGCTGCCAGATCAAGAATGGCATCGCCGAGGTATTCCAGCCGCTCATTATGCTCCGCATGTGCTCTCTTGTGCTCGTTGGCATAAGAGGTATGCGTCACTGCCATCAGCAGCAGGTCCCGGTTCTGAAACCGGTAACCGATTTTATCTTCCAGTGTTTTCAGGTCTGTATTCAATCTGTTCTCCTGTCAGTGAAGAAGCCTTGCCAGCTCCCTCACCGTATTGGCTTTCAGCAGTGCCTTTCTGTCGATGACAAGCTGCATCTGCTCTTCAAGCTCTGCGGCCATCTTCAGCAGATCCAGAGAGTCCGCTCCGAGATGCTCTGTCAGAAGAGCATCATCTGCCACTGCGCGCGGATCAATTCCCAGCACCTTCGCAGCGACCTGTCTGACCATCTCTGTTTCCATCTGACCGCTCCTTTACTCCGTCTTCTCTGCTGCAGCAGCTGCAGACGGTGCCTGTTTTTTCTTCAGCTCACGAATCTTCAGTGCCTCCGACTCCATCCGCTCGCGGATCTTGCCGTTGACATTTTCACGATAAAAGGTCTCGCACTGGTTGACGGCGATGCGGAATTCAACCGGCTTGGAGCTGCCGTGCGCCTTGACAACCAGACCCTTTAAGCCAAGAAGCGGTGCTCCGCCGTACTTCGAGGCATCGAAATCCTTCAGCACCTTCTTCAGGGTTCCCTTGGCAAGTAAGCCGCCCAGCATACCCGGGATGCTGCTCATTAAGCCCTTCTTCGCGATGTGATAGATCGTGGAGGCTGTTCCCTCATACATCTTCATCAGCACGTTGCCGCTGAATGCATCCGTCACGATGACGTCTGCCGCACCGCCCGGAATGTCTCTTGCTTCCACGGAACCGATGAAGTTGATTTCTTTGCATGCCTTTAAGAGAGGGAACGTTTCCTTGACAAGTGCATTTCCCTTCTCCTCTTCTGCGCCGATATTCAGAATACCGACCGTCGGATTCTTGATGCCGAGTGCATGCTCCAGATAGATCGATCCCATCTCTGCAAACTGCAGCAGCCAGGTCGGTCTCGGATCCACATTGGCACCGCAGTCAATCAGCAGGGAAACACCCTTCTCTGTCGGAATCAGCGCTGCCAGAGGCGGACGCTCCACACCCTTGACTCTTCCGACCAGCACCTGACCGCCGACCAGTACGGCTCCGGTAGATCCTGCTGAGACAAATGCATCTGCCTCGCCTTTTCTGACCGCCATCATGCCTTTGACAATGGAGGAATCCTTCTTCTTCTGAATTGCCGCAGCAGGCGGCTCTGCCATCTCGATCTTCTGCGTACAATGTACGACACTCACTCTTGTGCTGTCATACTGCAGCGTCTTCAGCTCTTCCTGAATCTGCTGCTCGTCTCCCATAAAGAGCAGGGAGATACGCGGATTCTCGTTCAGTGCATCAATGGCACCCTTAATCGGTGCTGACGGAGCATTGTCTCCGCCCATTGCATCTACTGCCACACGGATCAACTGATTCTCTGCCATGGCCTCCTCCTTTTTATAAGTAAGAAAAAAGCTGCCGCCTGAAATCTTCGGCGGCAGCTTTTCGCTTGCGTTTTTTAATACAGATTAGTCGTTATCCTGCTTCACAATTTCGCGTTTATTGTAAGTTCCGCAGGCCTTGCACACTCTGTGCGGCATCATTAATGCACCGCATTTCGGGCACTTTACCAGTGTCGAAGCGCTCATCTTCCAATGAGCTCTTGTCTTGTCACGACGTGCAGAGCAATGTTTATTCTTAGGACAAATGGACATTTTTCACACCTCCTTAACGCACATTTAGCATTATACAGGGCATAAGAACTCCTTGTCAACTACTTTTACAGCAAATTCCTCCGAAGGCGGTCATGCTGTTCCTGCAGCCCGCAGGGGTTCTTTTTTCCTGCCGTCTCTTAAGCGAGACGCTCTGTTTCGCGTGCGATGGCCAGCTCTTCGTTGGTCGGAAGTACGAAAACTCTGACGGAGGAGTCTGCTGTGGAGATCTCCTGACGCTTGCCGCGAACCTTATTCTTCTCAGCATCGATCTTGATGCCTGCAAACTCGAACTGCTTCATGATGGAAGCTCTCATGTCTGCATCGTTCTCACCGATACCGCCTGTGAATGCGATTGCATCAACACCGTTCAGGACGCCCATGTAACCGCCGATGGTCTTGACAACCTTGTGACGGAAGACATCCAGAGCAAGTGTAGCCTTCTCATTGCCTGCTTCAGATGCAGCAGAGAGGTCACGGAAGTCGGACATACCCTCGGAAAGAGCGAATACACCGGACTTCTTGTTGAGGATGTTCAGAACCTCATCAACAGAGATCTTCTCGTGATCAGCGATGAACTGAACAACAGCCGGATCAACGTCACCGGAACGTGTTCCCATGACCAGACCTTCAAGCGGGGTAAGACCCATGGATGTATCCACTGCCTTGCCGGCGATGCTTGCGGAGATGGAGGAACCGTTGCCGAGGTGGCAGACGATTACACGCTGCTTGCCTTCCGGAAGCTCTGCGAACTTGATTGTCTCAGCGCTTACGAACATATGGCTTGTTCCGTGGAAGCCGTAGCGGCGGATCTTGTACTTGTCATAGTATTCTGTCGGGATTGCATAGCGGTAAGCATACGGCTTCAGGCTCATACCGAAAGCTGTATCGAATACAGCAACGTTGGACTTGCCCGGCATAGCTGCCTCGCATGCCTCAATTCCCATCAGGTTAGCCGGATTGTGCAGCGGTCCGAGGTCGAAGCACTCACGGATAACGCGCTTTACATCAGCGTCAACCTTAACGGATTCTGTGTAATCCATGCCGCCGTGCAGGACGCGATGGCCGATTGCATCGATCTCGTCAACAGAAGCAACAACGCCGTGCTCCGGATCAACCAGAGCCTTCAGAACCAGCTCAATTGCCTCGTTGTGTGTCGGCATCGGAGCTTCCACAACATACTTGTCCTTATCCGGAACCTGGTGTGTCAGCTTGGAGCCTTCAATACCGATTCTCTCGCATAAGCCCTTTGCCTTTACGCTCTCATCTTCCATATCGATCAGCTGATACTTCAGGGAAGAGCTTCCTGCATTGATAACTAATACCTTCATTTTATAAATCTCCTTATAATATCATCTTCTTGTATCGGCTGTCCGATCAGGCCTTTGCTTCACCCTGTGCCTGAACAGCTGTCATAGCAACGACACCGACGATGTCATCTGCGTAGCAGCCGCGGGACAGATCGTTAACCGGCATAGCAAGACCCTGGAGAACCGGGCCGTAAGCGTTAGCCTTTGCAAGTCTCTGAACCAGCTTGTAACCGATGTTTCCTGCCTCAAGAGACGGGAATACCAGTGTGTTTGCATGACCTGCAACTGTGCTGTTCGGAGCCTTCAGCTCAGCAACAGTCGGGACAAGAGCAGCATCAAGCTGCAGCTCGCCGTCTGCCTTCAGTTCCGGATGAGCTTCCTTTGTCAGAGCAACAGCTTCTGCTACCTTTGTAACATCAGCAGACTTTGCACTGCCCATTGTGGAGTAGCTCAGGAAAGCAACCTTCGGCTCTGCGCCTACGAAGCTCTTGAAGGACTCTGCAGACAGATAACCGATCTCTGCAAGCTTTGCAGCATCGATTTCCGGGTTAACAGCGCAGTCAGCGAAAACGAAGAGGCCGTTCTCACCAAGCTCGCAGTTCGGAACTTCCATCAGGAAGAAGCCGGAAACAGAGCTGATGCCCGGCTTGCACTTCAGAAGCTGAAGGGCCGGACGGATTGTGTTGCCTGTGGAGTGGCATGCACCGGAAACGACACCGTCAGCATCGCCGCACTTGCACATCAGGCATGCATAGTACATGTAATCCTTCTCCATCTGCTCCT
>JAUNAG010000140.1 GCA_030527685.1 Lachnospiraceae bacterium
ACAGATTGAGAGTGCTATTGTGTGAATATTTTAATGATTTGATATTTTTTACAGAATGGCTTCAAAAGGACTGGTTTACGTAATAATGCTGTAACAAAATGTGGATAAAGTGGATAAATCGGTGTATAACCTCCGAAAAAGTCTCAAATATGCGGATATTCAGGGTGTGCATATGTGGATAAGAATGGGGATGACTGTGTGGAGGTTGACAGAAGTCGGAGCAGACGGAAACCGGACACCGGAAGAAGGAAGGGCAGAAAACATGAAAAAGGATGAAAAAGAAACGGAAATGTGAAAATTTCGTCATTTTTCACTCATTCAGAAAAAATATTTAGACTGTTTAACTGTTGAGTTTGAACAGCAGGTACTGTAGACTGTAAAACAAGCATGAGAAATGCCATGCCGCAGAGGATGGACGGCGGCATTTTATACAAAGGGCAGGATGAAAAATGACAGCGGCGCACAAAAACAGACGATTGCCGCAAAAACCGGGGTAAAAACGATGAGACGTGAATTGATGATCGATCATTTAAAGGAAATCTTCGGGGATACAGGGGAGAAGATCCGTGTATTCTTTGCACCCGGACGTGTGAACTTTTTCGGCGGACACGACGACTCGAACGGAATGCCTGCACTGGGATGTGCGCTTCCGCTCGGTACAATGGCCGCGGCCAGATTAAGAAGTGACCGCATGATCCGGGTCTGCAGACTGAATAACAAGGAAGGTATCAGGGAATTCTCTCTGGATGATGATCTGGAGAACGGAAAGCAGGACAACTGGTTCGACTTTTTCAAAAGCATCTTCTGGATCTTTCTGCAGAGAGGCTGTGAGCTTCCCTGCGGTCTTGATGTTGTGATGGAAGGGGATATTCCGCCCCGTGCAGGACTGGCTCTTTCCGGATCGCTGGAGATTCTGACAGCCTGGATACTGAACGAGATGTATGAGCTGGACGGGATTAATGCCAGACAGCTTGCCGTTCTGGCACACAGGGCAGAGACAGAGTATGTAGGCATGAGCTGCAGCATCATTGATCAGTTTGTACCGGCTATGAGCAAGGCAGGCAATGCCATGTTCCTCAGCACCACCAGGCTGTCAGCAGAGCATATTCCGATGCACCTGCAGGATCTGGAGCTCATTGTCACAGACAGCCGCATCAGACACAGAAGAGATGAGGCGGAAAACTTCGTAAGACGCAAGGAGTGCGAGAAGGCGCTGAATAAGCTGAAGGTTGTCGCCAACATTCACAGAATCTGCGATCTGGACACAGACCGCTTTGAGAGTATGAAGGATGTCATCATGAATGACACCTATACACGCAGAGCATACTTCCTGGTTTACGAGAAAGCACGCACAATCCGGGCCGTCAGCGCACTTCGCGTCAATAACATGAAGCGTTTCGGAGAACTGATGAGTATATCGCATGCATCCCTGCGTGATGATTATGAAATCAGCTGCCACGAGATTGACTATCTGGTCGATCAGGCGCAGAATATGGAAGGTGTGCTCGGAAGCCGTATGACCGGAGGCGGTTTCGGAGGCAGCACTATCAGCCTTGTCAGGAAGGACGCAGCAGAGGCCTTCCGTGAGACGATCAGCCGCAATTACAGGGAGCGATTTGGTCTGGAGGCGGAATTCTATACAGTTACTCCGGATGACGGAGCCAGAGAGCTTCTGTAACGAATAAGGAAAGACAGATGAGACTGAGGAATATTCCGGAAGCAAAGGGAATTGTTGAAAACAGCAGCTATGTGGTAAAGGAGCCTGAACAGAAGAAGGGCTGCTGGAAAGCATATTTTGAGGAACGAAGAAACGGGGAGAAGAAGGAAGGCGAAGCAGAAGCGGAGCTTTTCGTGGAAATCGGCATGGGCAAGGGCCGTTTTGCAGTGGACATGGCACTGGCACATCCGGACAGGGATTTCATCGGCGTGGAGCTTTACGAGAGCGTTCTGTTCCGTGCCTGCGAGCGTATGGAAGGAATTCCGTACAATACGCCCAGAGACCAGAGAGAGCGCGCTGAGAGCGGCACAGAAGGTGTGAAGCTGGAGGTGCCGGATAATCTGCACTTCCTCAGCATGGACGCAAAAAATCTGTCGGATGTATTTGCGGAGGGCGAAGTGGACGGCATCTACCTGAACTTCTCCGATCCGTGGCCGAAGGCAAGACATGCCAAGAGACGTCTGACATCCAGAAACTTCCTGGCGACCTACGAGCGTTATCTGAAGGACGGAGGCAGACTTGTCTTTAAGACAGATAATGTCGGTCTCTTTGATTTCTCCGTGGAGGAGATGAAGGAAGTCGAAAACTGGGAGCTTCTGAGCGAGACACATGACCTTCATCACGATCCCGTACTGAATGAAGGAAATATCATGACGGAGTACGAGAGAAAGTTTTCCGCACTCGGCAATAAGATCTGCCGTATGGAAGCTGTTTATCACAAGCCGGAAAAGGCTTAATAGCAGGAAAATGTGAGGGGCATCGGAAAAGGCGGGCAGAAAAATAAAAAAATGAAAAAAATGCTTGCATTTTTCTAAAGCCCCATATATAATAACACCTGTGCTCAACGAGAGCACAAAAAAAGCGCTTCTAGCTCAGTTGGTAGAGCACCTGACTCTTAATCAGGGTGTCCGGGGTTCGAGCCCCCGGAGGCGCACGAAACCGCTGCACATTCTGTGCAGCGGTTTTTTTGTACCATAAAAAATTGAATCTTACTACGAGTGGGAGGATGTGAAAGCCGGAGTTCGTCTGCGGCCTTTGTGCTGCTCATACTTCTTTCCTCCCGGAGGTTATCATTTGAGAAATAAAAAGATTGAAAACGGCGTGATGCTGCAGTTTTTTGAGTGGTATCTGCCGGATGACAGTACTTTATGGAATACACTGAAGAAGAAGGCGGCCGGTCTTGCACGGCGCGGCGTTACATCTGTCTGGCTTCCGCCTGCCTATAAGGGACAGGCAGGAAAGCATGACGTCGGATACGGCGTGTACGATCTCTACGATCTGGGCGAATTCGAGCAGAAGGGTTCGGTTGAAACAAAATACGGAACAAAAGAGGAATACCTCTCCTGCATCAGTGAACTGCAGGCACAGGGCATCGATGTCTACGCGGACATCGTGCTCAATCATATGATGGGCGCCGATGCAACCGATGAGGTCGAGGCGGTCGAGAATATGCGCGGAGACCGTCTGCAGGAGATTACGCCGGTGCAGACCATTGAGGCGTGGACCCAGTTTACATTTCCCGGAAGAAACGGTGCCTACTCCGATTTCATCTGGGATGCGACCTGCTTTACAGGCGTGGACTGGGATGAGCGGATGGAGAAGGTTGGCATCTACAACTTTGAGGGAGTGGAGTGGAATCCGGGCGTAGACCGGGAGAATGTCAACTTCGATTACCTGATGGGAGCGGATATCAACCACAGAAATCCCCGCGTCATTGAACATCTGAAGGAATGGGGACAGTGGTACCTCGATACGACACATGTGGACGGCTTCCGTCTGGATGCAGTCAAGCACATCGCCAACGATTTCTTCGGAGACTGGCTCGGCACGCTGAGAGAAAACAATCATGCGGAACTCTTTGCAGTCGGAGAGTACTGGCATGCGGATGCCAATGTGCTGGAGGAGTATCTGGATGCCTGCGGACGCTCGATGTCGCTCTTTGATGTTCCGCTCCATTACAATTTCTTTGCGGCAAGTCACAGCGACGGATGGTTTGACATGAGACGTCTTCTGGACGGCACGCTGGTTGCCAGAGATCCGGAGAAAGCGGTCACCTTTGTCAGCAACCACGACACGCAGAGAGGACAGGCGCTGGAAAGCGCGGTTCTGGACTGGTTTATTCCGCATTCCTATGCAGTGATTCTGCTTCGCCCGCAGGGCTATCCGTGCATCTTCTACGGCGACTATTACGGCGTTGAAAAGTATGAGAGCGAGGGCTTCACAGGCGAGCTGGATGTCATGACCTATCTGCGCAGAACGAGACTGTTCGGACCGCAGCATGATTACTTTGACCACGAGGATGTCATCGGCTGGACGCTGGAGGGGGATGAGACACACCCGGACTCCGGCATTGCCGTTATCATGACAGACCGCCTGGGCGGAGAGAAACAGATGTACGTCGGTGCGCATCATGCAGGAGAGACCTGGATTGATGCGCTTGACATCGAACAGCACGAGGTCATCATCGGTGAAGACGGCACGGCCGTATTCTCCTGCGCAGACGGCTCTGTGAGCGTGTGGGTAAAAGAACCTGAGGAAACACTTGTGATTGAACGTCTGGACGATGCTGCGAAGCGCAGAAGCGTCAGAAAGCCGTCTGCACGCAGAAAAAGGAAGTCTTCATGAAACAGAATACGGAAATCAGACTGATTATATTCGATATGGACGGGACACTTCTGGATTCGAACCGGAGAGTCAGTGAGGATTCCATCCGTGCGATACAGGCTGCATCCGAACAGGGGATGCAGTTTGCCTTCGGAACAGGACGGTGCATTTCCGAGCTGCGGATCTATCCGGAGGTGCTGCAGCATATCCGGTACGGTTCCTGTGAGAGCGGTGCGCTTCTCTATGACTTCTTTGAGGAGAAGATGCTGCAGCAGATTGTCTTCGAGCCGGAACTGCTCCGGGAGGTTCTGGAGGCCTCACACAGAGAGGACCTGATGGTACAGTTTGAGTCAGACGGTCTTGGATATGCAGGCCGGAACGAGATACCGCGGATGGAGCACTATCAGTACGGAAAGTTCAGAACGCTGTACGAACAGACAGCAGCGGCCGTCCCTGACATCAGACAGGCCTGCCTGGAGCGGATTGATCATGTCGAGAAGATTAATTTCTTTCATGCAGATGCGGAGGGACGTGAGCGCACAAGGAAGAGACTGCAGCACCTTCCTCTGGAACTGATCGACGGCGAGATTTCCGCACTTGAGATTTCGCAGAAAGGAATCACGAAGGCGCTCGGTCTGCAGGAACTCTGCAGACTTCTCGGTCTTAAGCCGGAAGAATGCGCTGCGGTAGGTGATTCGGACAATGATCTGTCGATGCTGCAGGCAGCAGGCCTTGCCATTGCAATGGGAAATGCAAACGACGCCGCAAAGGCAGCGGCGGATATTGTGGTTGCAGACAACGATCACGGCGGAATCCGCGAGGCGATTGAGATCTGCATGCAGACGCGCAAAGCGGGGATGAAAGACTGAAAAAAGAATGAAGAAGCGCAAATTTTTATGGGCAATTCTCTCATATCTGATAGCCGTTGCAAGTATCTGGATGGTTATAAGGCAGAGCAAAAACTTTGATATAAAGGAACTGCTTGCCAATATTCGAAGCATGCAAAAAGGATGGCTGCTGCTGTCCTTCTTCTGCATGTTCGGATTTATCTGGTTCGAGGGATTCGCAATCGTAAAAATTGCAGAAAAACTGGGAGAAAAGCCCAAAGTCAGATTCGGCACGTTATACGGGGCAGCGGACGTCTATTTTTCCGCCATTACGCCGTCTGCATCGGGAGGGCAGCCTGCAAGCGCGTATTTCATGCTGAAGGACGGGATCAAGAGTGCGGTTGTCACAATCGTCCTGCTCCTGAATCTGGTTATATATAATCTGGCGCTTCTGAGCCTGGGAGCCATATGCTTTTTTGTCTCGGGAAAGATGCTCGGGCAGGTTTCGATTGAGTTTCAGATATTAGAAGTGATCGGAACACTGGTTCTGATCGGCCTGTCGATTGTATTTGTACTGGCGATTTATAAGGAACAGATCCTGTATCGGATTGGAGACGGACTGATTTCTGTCCTGACACATCTGAAACTGATGAAAAACGGTGAAAAGAGGCGGAAACATCTGCATCATACGATAGAGGAATACAAGGAATGTGCAGCTGTTCTTTCCGGGAACAAAAGGCTGCTGCTGACAGCCTTTCTGCTGAATCTGATGCAGCGTCTGTCACAGCTGGCAGTGACCTTTACAGTCTTCATGTCCTGCGGAAAGGGTCCGGTTCTTTCTGCAAAGGCCATGATGATGCAGACCTTTGTGGCAGTCGGATCGAACAGTGTTCCGATACCGGGAGCAATGGGAGTGGCGGATTATATGATGCTGGACGGATTTAAAAGACTGATCGGTTCGGCTGACGCTGTGCGCATGGAGCTGCTGTGCAGAGGAATTACATTCTACGGCTGTGTGCTTACAGGCGGAATCCTGACTGCAGCCGGCTATATAAGAAGAAAGAACAAAAACGTGTCCCGGAAACAGTCATGACAGTTCGATACACAGCGCGGTAAAA
>JAUNAG010000141.1 GCA_030527685.1 Lachnospiraceae bacterium
GTTTCTCCTGCTGATTGTGGCGGCTGTCATACTTCCGCAGAGAAATCCGTCGAAGCAGAATTCAATGGATCATTTTTATATTGTATTTTTACTGCTGACAACAGCATATCTTACAAACGAAGCGTTGTTCCTGCGCTATATACAGCTTCTTCTGATTCTGACACCGGTTTATTTTGCACTTAATAAAGAGCTGTATACAGATAACATGGTTCTCCAGTCAGGCATGCTTGCAGAGAGTGCGGTAATGCTGATGTTTTACGGGCGATTGAGCACATACTATTATCTGTAAAAAGGATGTGAAATAAGAGAATGGCAAGAAGATACGCAGACGAACTGACAAAGGATGATCTGCAGAAATTGCAAAAGGTGCTGCTCAGAATTCTGGATGATTTTTCTGAAGTGTGTAAGGAGCACGAGCTGACTTATTATCTGGATGGAGGAACACTTCTCGGAGCAATCAGACATCAGGGATTTATTCCGTGGGACGATGATATTGATGTGGTCATGCCGCGCACTGATTATGAAAAGCTGATTCAGATCATGCAGAAAGATGACAGAAGTCCGTTTTATCTGCAGACCTTCCACAGTGATCCATCCTATTGGAACATATATGGAAAATACAGATTGAAGGGGACTGAATACGCAGACAGGAGTACCTGTCACCTTAATTGTGATCAGACAATTGCGATTGATGTATTTCCTCTCGATCAGGCATATTCCATGACTTCACCTGCTGTCTGGCTTCGATGGAAGGCCTTGAAACTGACTGATTTCATGATCAAGATAAAAATGCATGTTGGCTCCAGACACAATCGTATAGACAGAAGAATCTATCGTCTGCTTGCACTTCCTTTTCCGCTAAAAATGCTTGTATCACTTCGGGAGAAAATCGCAGCGATTGACAGGAAAAAGCGATGCAGATATCTGATTCAGTTCGGATCATCCTATTCTTTCAAGAAAGCGATATTTCCAAAAGAGCAATATGAAAATATCCAATCTGCGATATTTGAAAAAAAGAATTTTTCTGTTCCTGCAGAGTGGCATCAGATCCTATCTTGCGTCTACGGAGACTATATGCAGCTTCCACCGGTTGAAAAGCGGAAGCCTCCGCATCGACCTGTCTATATGGACCTGGGCGAATCATAAATAATAATCATGAAGATAATAAAAAAATACAGGCTTCTTCCTGTACATGTGAAGGCCTCGCTCTGGTTTCTGTGCTGTTCCTTTCTTCAAAAGGGCATTACAGTACTGACAACACCTGTTTTTACCCGTTTGATGAGCACCACTCAATACGGTGAATTCAGTGCCTTCAGTTCCTGGAAGAATATTATTTCAATCTTTGTTTCATTTCAGCTGAGCTACGGTGTCTTTACGCAGGGGCTGATTAAATATGAGGATGACCGGAAAGCGTATGCATCTGCTATGCAGACGTTTTCTTTCGTGCTCTGTGGGAGCTGGACACTGCTCTACCTGTTGTCCCGGACATTCTGGGACAGGATCTTTCATCTGACGACTGCGCAGATGCTGCTGATGCTCATTACGATCTGGGCAACTTCTGTCTTTAATTTCTGGGCAGCGGTACAGCGTGTGGAACTACATTATAAAGCACTGGTTCTGGTGACCTTGCTGGCAGCCTTTGGAAAATCCATTCTCGGCATTGCAATGGTTTATATTGCAGATGACAAGGTGACTGCGAGAATCCTTGCAATTGCGCTGGCGGAGGTGATCTGTTTTTCCGGACTCTTTGTATACCAGCTCAGAAATGGGAAAACATTCTGCGTTCCGGCTTACTGGAAGCATGCGGTTCAGTTCAATATTCCTCTGATTCCGCACTACCTGTCTCAGACGGTGCTGAACAGCTCTGACCGCATTATGATAGCCCGTATGGTCAGTGAAGCACATGCCGGTATTTACAGCATTGCCTATTCCATTGCACTTCTGATGACATTGTTCAGTACGGCCATTACACAGACACTGGAGCCGTGGCTTTACAAAAAAATCAAAGACAGAAGAGAGAATGAGATAGCAGATGTTGTCTATGCAGCACTGGTATTTTTTGCACTTGTGAATCTGCTGCTGATTGCATTTGCACCGGAGATGGTTGCAATCTTTGCACCGCCTGCATACAGGGAGGCAATCTGGGTGATACCGCCTGTTGCAATGAGTACCTTCTTTATGTTCGGGTACTCGATTTTTGCGGCTTTCGGTTTCTACTATGAAAAAACCAGCTTTGTTATGTATGCAACAGTAAGCGGAGCGGTAGTAAATATTGTGTTAAACTATCTTTTAATCGGCCGTTTCGGTTATCTGGCCGCAGGCTATACAACACTGTTCTGCTATATATTATTTGCCTGTGCACACTATTATTTTTCGGTTCGCATCTGCGACCGGTACATGGATGGTGCAAGGCCGTATAATGCGGGAGTTCTGGTGCTGGTCTCCGCTGCATTTATGAGTGCAGGATTCCTGATGCTGTTTTTATACAATCACCGGATCCTGAGATATGCTGCGGTTGCAGTTATCTGTGCCGGTTTTGTATTGTATCGAAAACCGATTATGCAGATTTTAACAATGACTCTGCGAATCAGGAAAAAGAGCGAAAACTAATACAGGTAAGAACATGAGATACGCTGATATTCATACACATATTCTCTTCGGAGTTGATGACGGGCCGTCTGACATAGAGGAGATGAGAAAACTCATAGAGCTTTCTTATGAGGATGGAGCCAGGATTCTCTGTGCAACTCCGCATATGCGTCCGGAATTCTGGGGGGATCCGTCGGAGGCTGTGAGAAGAGCTTTTGCGGAAGCAAGCAGCTATGTGCAGCAGACTTTCCCTGATATGCAGTTGTTTTTGGGCAGTGAAATCCGTTATCATCAAAACTGTCTGCAGTGGATTCAGGAAGGCAGATGCAGCTCGATTAACGGAGGACGTTATATACTGCTGGAGTTTTCCGATCAGGTAATTCCGGAGCAGATCACAGATGCCTGCAGAAGAGTACTGCAAAAGGTTATATACCGGTGATTGCACATATTGAGCGATATGTGAAAATCCGAAAAAAGACAGCATTGATTGAACAGTTGAAAAATTATGGCTGTGTCATTCAGATTGATGCGGAATCCTTTTCAGGAGATGCAGATTTTTTTATGCGTCATGCCTGCAGAAAGATTCTGAAGAACAGACTGGCTGATATTGTTGCGTCAGACTGTCATGATCAGAAGCGGAGACCACCCGGACTGTCGACAGCATACCGAATCATCTCTGAAGAATATGACGCAACGTATGCCGAACAGCTTTTCTGGCATAATCCGCAGGCGGTTGTGTTCGGCAACAGGATAGGAGGTTAAAAATGAATCCGAAAAAAGGACATGTTATTGCCTTTTCAGATATGTGGGAGGTTTTTCTGGAACGCTGGAAGGTCCTCATTCTGATCGTAGCAATAGCAGTCGGAGGAATGTTTGCTGTGACAAAGCTGACATTTACTCCGCGATATCAGTCAACGGCAACCTTGTATATTCTTCGAAGAGAAAACAGCAGTGATTACTCTTATTCTTCTTCAGATTTCACGATTGCGCTGAACGTTGTCAATGACTGTACTTACCTGCTGAAGAGTCACGCTGTTCTGGATGAGGTAATCGAAAAGCTGCAGCTGGATACAACGTATTTAAACCTCTACAGAACCATTTCGACAAAAAATCCGTCCAATACGAGAATTCTGGAAGTAACTGTAGAGACAGAAGATCTGGCACTTTCGAAGAGGATTGTCGATCAGGTTTGTACAGAAGGTGTGCAGAAGATCAATGAGGCGATGGGATTCAATCAGGTGAATTTTTATGAATACGGAACTATGAATCCGCAGCCCAGCAATAAAACAGGTGCAAAAACATACCTGATCGTTGCCATGATTACAGGCGTTCTTGCCTACTTCCTGTTCCTTGTTATCGCACAGCTGGATGACAGTCTTGAGACAAAGGAAGAGATTGAGCAGTATCTCGGAATCAGTGTGATCGGCGAAATTCCGAATTTCAATGAGAACGAGCGTGCCGGCTATGAATATCGCAAAAAGCGATACGGCTATGGTTACGGCTACGGTTATCGGGCAGATAATAAAAAGAAAGCTTCTTCGAAGGGCGGTGATAAGGCTTGAATAAAACAGAATTACAGATTCCCGGAATAGACCGCTTCTTTACACAGGAAGCATATAAAGTATTAAGAACCAATATTCAGTTCTGCGGCCAGGACATCAAGGTCATTGCAGTGACCAGTGCGCATGAGAATGAAGGAAAGTCCACTTTGACAATCAGTCTGGCAAAGAGCTTTTCCGAACTCGGAAAAAGAGTTCTTGTTATTGATGCGGACATGCGCAAGTCCGTATTGGCTGCCAGAAATACGAGCGCAAATGTAACAAAGGGTCTGAGCGAGGTGCTGACCGGTATGGAGAGCATCGGAGACGTCTTATATGAGACACAGTACAAGGACTTCTATCTGCTCTTTGCAGGACAGTATCCGCCTAACCCGGCTGAGCTTCTTGGCGGAAAGCATTTCGAATCGCTTGTTACAGCAGTTAGACAGAATTTTGATTATATTCTGATCGATACGCCGCCTCTGGGTGAAGTCATTGACAGCGCTTTGATTTCAAGTAAATGTGACGGCACGATCATTGTCAGTTCAGGAAAGACAAGCGTCAGAAAACTGGAACCTGTTATTGATCAGCTGAAACGAGGCAATTGCAACATTCTCGGTCTGGTTATGAATAATGCAGTACAGAGCAAGTCGAAATCCAAATACTACGGATATCGTCAGTGATACAAAGCGTGAATGGAATGCGCGATAAGAAGGAGAAAAACGATATGAGAAAACATTTTTTCAAAAAAGCCGGAGCTGCAGTCCTGACTTCAGCGCTGCTTCTGACAACGGGTGTGTCCGCTGTTCCGGCCGCTACAGCAGAGACGGAAGCTTCTGTCTCAGCAGAAGATGTCCGTGCCGCATACAGCGAAGTCCTGAACGGAATTGCTTCGCAGGGCAGAGGTCATGAGCTGTTTCAGGCAGCGGCTGCCACTTACCAGAGCGTATACCAGGGTGAGGATCTCGGCTACTATACGCTCTACGATATGACAGGCGACGGTGTTCCGGAGCTGTTTGTTCTGATTGATGTTTCTACCAGAAAATTCAGTGAATTTGCAACTTATGTATATAGTGTAAATACCGGCTCAAACGGTGTAGAGACGGTGAGAAGCAATTCGTCATTCGTCACCAATTCGCTTCTGGCTCCAAACGACGGAAACGGAATTCTCTCTTCAGCGGTGACTTCATCTGCTGAAGGTGTAGAGATGTATGCTTACCGCATCACAATGCAGGGCAGCGATGTGATGAAAGAGAATGATGCGGCTTACCACGAGACAATCAGGATCGGTGAGGATACGGTGGAAGGAAAGCTGCCGGTGAAAAATCTGACAACCCGTACGATTGCTGCAGACGATCTTACAGCAGAAGTCTACGCAGAGCTTGCTTCAGTCGGAGCTTCTGCTGCCGGAAAAACAACTGATGCACAGGGCAGCGGTACAGAAGACGGCAAGATCACCATCTATCAGGCCTATATCAATATTCTGGAGCAGTATAAAGATTCAATTGATCTGGCGGCGGAATATCTGACTACACGCTCTACAGGCGGTATCGGCAGACAGGTTGTCGTCACAGATGTTACCGATGATGGTGTTCCGGAACTGATCTTCAACCGCGATCTGGGACATTCCGGTGCCAACCTCGGTTTCTCCGTATACGGTATCGTTGACGATCAGGTGAAGCAGATTTATTACGAAGAATTAGGACTGGATGTCGGCGGAAGCTGCCACTATGTTGTATTCCAGATGGAAGAAGGCGGTTCTCTCCATGTTATGACAGATATCGGTGACGAGTATCAGGAGGTTGTCTGGAAGACTCTGGTACAGGGAGAATTCGGAATGCTCGATACGATTGAGACCTTAACAGATCGAACCGAGTATTACGAGAACCAGTCCCGTGACTGCGATCTGAACGGAACAGCAATTTCGGCAGAAGAGTGTGATCAGCTTGTATCAAACTGGATTAACAACGTGTACAGCGTTCATATGTACAGCCGTGCAACCGGCTATAACAGCACGCTGAAGGCATTTGCAGAGAGCGGCAAGGTGATCGGACAGAACTGTGACAAAACGATCGAATATCTGAAGTATATGATCGAGAAGGAAGGAGATCAG
>JAUNAG010000142.1 GCA_030527685.1 Lachnospiraceae bacterium
AAATATTACCGCAAATCAGATTTAACGTCAACTGACCTGCCACTGTAAACAGTGCCGGACTTTTTCGCAAAACCATTGCATTTCCCTACGTTTTGCATCATGATGTTACGGGGATCGAAAATCCCGGAAAGGAATCAGATTTATGGCTTTTGACGGAATTACAGTTGCCGGCATTGTGCGGGAACTGAAAGATACAATTGAAGGCGGCGGCATCAGCCGCATTATTCAGCCGGAGAAAGACGAGCTGCTGCTCCAGATTAAGAGTCACAAGACTCCCTATCTTCTGCTGATGAGTGCCAATGCCTCCCTTCCCCTGATTTATCTCACAGACACAAAGAAAGAGGCTCCTCTCACCGCTCCGAACTTCTGCATGCTGCTTCGCAAGCACATCCAGGGCGGACAGATTGTCTCTGTGACACAGCCCTCTCTCGAGCGTCTGATTGTACTGGAGATTTCACATCGCGACGAACTCGGTGATCTGCGCACGAAGAAGCTGATTATCGAGCTGATGGGTAAATACAGCAACATCATTTTCACAGATGAAAATAACATGATCATCGACAGCATCAAGCGCGTTCCGGCAAGTGTGAGTTCCGTGCGCGAGGTGCTTCCGGGAAAAACCTGGTTTATTCCCGAACAGGCAGGCCGAAAGGATCTGCTGTCCATGACTTCGCTTGAAGAACTTGCCTCCGTTCTCGGAGGAACCTCTCAGGAGATCACAAGAGCGGTCTCCCAGTCCTTCATCGGCATCGCACCGATTTATGCCGAAGAGATGGTGTTTGAGGCAGGCATTGATGCACGCAAGACCTGGCAGGATCTGACTGCCCTCGAGCAGGCTTCCCTGTGCTCCGTCCTTCTTGAGAAGGCCGCTGCCATCCGAAACGGTGAATTCGCTCCGCACATTGTGCTGAAGAACGATGAGCCTGTCGAATTCGGCATGCTTCCGTACCGGATGTACGCACACGAGCCGTACTCCGTCGAGTCCTGTGAGAGTGCCGGCGACATGATCCGCAATTATTACGGAGCAAAGGAGAGGCTGACCCGCATCCGCCAGAAATCCGCTGATCTGCGCCACGTGACTTCCACCGCACTGGACCGCATCAACAAAAAGTTCCAGCTGCAGGAGAAACAGCTGAAAAGCACCGAGAAAAAGGACAAGTACAGGATCTGGGGTGAGATGCTGAACACCTACGGCTACAGCGCCGAGGATGGGGCTTCTTCTCTCACCTGCCTCAATTACTACGACAATACGGAAATCACTGTCCCTCTCGATCCGACTCTCTCGACTTCCGAAAATGCCCAGAAGTACTTTGCACGCTACAACAAGCTGAAGCGTACTGCTGAGGCGATGGACGGCCAGCTGGAGGAAACAGCTGCAGACCGCGAGCAGCTGGAATCGATTCTCACTGCAATCGATCTTGCCGAGACAGAGGGCGATCTGAAGCAGATCCGCACCGAGCTGCAGGATTTCGGCTTTGTCCAGAGAAAAGCCCTTGTCAAAAAGGGTGCAAAGCGCGAGGAGAAGGCTGCTCCTTATTCCTACACTTCTTCGGACGGCTTTGAGATTCTGGTCGGACGCAACAACTACCAGAACGAAGAACTCTCCTTCAAGATTGCGGGAAACAGCGACTGGTGGTTCCATGCGAAAAATGCACCCGGCAGCCATGTCATCGTCCGCACACAGGGACGCGAGGTGCCGGACCGCACCTTCGAGGAGGCCGGCGCACTGGCTGCCTGGTATTCCTCCAAACAGAAGGCTCCGAAGGTCGAGATTGACTATACCCTTCGAAAGAATCTGCGAAAGAAAAACGGCGGAAAGCCCGGCTTTGTTATCTATCATACGAATTATTCTCTGATGGCTGAACCGGATATCTCCGCACTGAAGAGAAATCATTAAGAATAACCAAAACGACAGGAACCCGGTCTGTAAGCACAATTGCTGCTCACAAAACCGGATACCTGCCGGATCGCGAAAAAGAGGTACTGCACCTTGGGGTGCAGTACCTCTTTTTTATGTTTGCATATGAATGTTCTCTTACGAAAACCATTATTTGCGGATAACGATGTTGATGATCTTGCCCGGAACAAAGATCTCCTTCACGATCTGTGCATCGCCGATCTTGTCAGCAACAGCTGCCTTGCCGGCTGCAATTGCCTCATCCTTGCCTGCATCTGCAGAGATCTTGATGACAGCCTTGGTCTTGCCGTTGATCTGAACCGGAACGTCCTTGACATCATCAGCTGCAAGAGCTGCATCGGACTTCGGCCATTCCTGATGGAAGACAGAGTCTGTGTGGCCGAGGCGCTCCCAGATTTCCTCACCGATGTGCGGTGCGAACGGAGCAAGCAGAGTTGCATAGACACCGATTGTCTCCTTGTCGATGCCGCCTGCTTCCTGTGCCAGCTTGTTCAGAGCGTTGTTGTACTCCATGAACTTGGAGACAACTGTGTTCAGAGCGAACTGATCCAGACGCATTGTGATATCGGCAATCAGCTTGTGGCGGAGCTTGATCATCTCCGGTGTAGCCTTTACATCTGCCTCGATGCTGTCCATAGCCAGTGTCCAGAACTTGTTGAGGAAGCGGTTGACACCGTCGATACCTCTCTCGTCCCATGCAGAATCCTGCTGCGGCGGTCCGATGAAGAGCTCGTACAGACGCAGTGAGTCGCAGCCGTAATCGCGGACCATGTCATCCGGAGAGACGACATTGCCGAGGGACTTGCTCATCTTGACACCCTTCGGTCCGAGGATCATGCCCTGGTTGAAGAGGCGCTGGAACGGCTCGTCGAAGTCGATGACATTGATGTCATGCAGGAACTTTGTATAGAATCTGGAGTAAAGCAGGTGAAGTACCGCATGCTCTACGCCGCCGATGTACATATCGATCGGCAGATACTTGTCTGCCTTCTCGCGGCTGACCATCTCCTTGTCGTTGTGTGCGTCGATATAGCGCAGGAAGTACCAGGAAGATCCTGCCCACTGCGGCATGGTGTTGGTCTCACGCTTTGCCGGTGCACCGCAGCACGGGCAGGTTGTGTTGACCCACTCATCGATTGCAGCCAGCGGAGATTCACCGGAATCTGTCGGCTGATAGGACTCAACGTTCGGAAGCAGAACCGGCAGCTGGTCTTCCGGAACCGGAACCGGTCCGCACTTCTCGCAGTGAATGATCGGAATCGGCTCGCCCCAGTAGCGCTGTCTTGAGAAGACCCAGTCACGAAGCTTGTAGTTGACCGTCTTCTTGCCGATGCCCATCTTCTCGATGATGAACGGAGCTTCCTGCTTAAGGACAGAGGACTCCATGCCGTTCCAGTCACCTGAATTGATCATGGTGCCGACAGCTTCTGTGTAAGCCTCTTCCATATTTTCAATTTCTTTTCCGTCGGCAGCGATAACCTGGATGATCGGAAGCTCAAACTTCTTAGCGAACTCGAAGTCGCGGTCATCATGAGCCGGAACGCACATGATAGCGCCCGTACCGTAATCTGCCAGAACGTAATCGGAAAGCCAGATCTGAATCTTCTTGCCGTTCAGCGGATTGACTGCATAAGAACCTGTGAAGACACCTGTCTTCTCCTTGTTCTGTACACGGTCGACGCTGGACTTGTTTGCTGCCATCTTGCAGTAAGCTTCAACAGCTTCCTTCTGCTCTGCGGTAGCAAGCTTTTCAACAAGCTCGTGCTCCGGTGCGAGAACCATGAAGGTTGCGCCCCAGAGAGTATCCGGACGTGTTGTATAAACTGTGATCTCCTCGTCCATTCCGTCTACCGGGAAACGAACCTCGGCACCGTAGGAACGGCCGATCCAGTCTGTCTGCATCTTCTTGACCTTATCCGGCCATTCAAGAGTATCCAGACCCTCGAGCAGTCTGTCAGCATAAGCTGTGATCTTCAGCATCCACTGACGAAGGTTGCGCTTTGTAACCTCGCTGCCGCATCTCTCGCACTTGCCGTCAACGACTTCCTCGTTGGCAAGAACGCACTTGCAGCTCGGGCACCAGTTCAGCGGCATCTTCTTCTCATAAGCAAGGCCGTGCTTGAACATCTGAACAAAGATCCACTGTGTCCATCTGTAGAACTCCGGATCTGTTGTATTCAGCTCCATATCCCAGTCACGGATTGCGCCGATCTGGTCAATCTGTCTCTTGATGTTCTTGATGTTGGCAGCTGTGGAAATCGACGGATGCTGGCCGGTCTTGATCGCATAGTTCTCTGCCGGAAGACCGAATGCGTCCCAGCCCATCGGATGAATGACATAGTGATTGCCGTCCATCATCTTATATCTTGACCATACATCGGAGATAACATAGCCTCTCCAGTGACCGACATGAAGGCCTGCACCGGACGGATACGGGAACATATCCAGGCAGTAATACTTCTTCTTTTTGCCGTCATTGACGTTAATGGGATTCTCTTCCCATTTCTTTCTCCACTTCGATTCGATCTCGATATGATTATAGGAACCTGACATGGACTTGCCTCCTGTTTCTATATTGATCTGCTTCATATTCAAAAATCCGCGTTAAACGCTATTGTAAATTTCAGTCTTCTTTTTGTCAAGGCAGGCCGTTTACCGCACCATCGCAAGAATGCCGCAGTTCGTGCCGCATCTGCCGTGTGATGCACGGTGTGAAAACAGCAGATCCGGGTTACAGCAGGTGCAGATATTCGGCATGGCGATGTGTGAAACCGGAATTCCCGCCTCTGCGAACATACCGCGGTTGACGCCCTGCAGGTCAAGCAGATATTTGCCGTTCCCCAGCGGCTTTGTATAGCAGCCCGGGAAATTCTTCGCGCACGGCTCATCGACCTCGTAGCAGTCCTGGCAGACGCACGGTCCGATTGCGGCGTACATTTCCCGCGGATCAGAACCGAACTCCTTCTGCATCATCCCGATTGTGACACGGCCGATTCCGGCAGCCGTTCCCCTCCATCCGGAATGAGACAGGCCGATGGCGTGATGCACCGGATCAACAAAATAGAGCGGCACACAGTCCGCAGTCTGAATTGCCAGCACCACATCGGGCTCATTGGTGATCAGTCCGTCCACATCGGTCCAGTCCGGCTTGCGGCCGTAGCCGTTGCCCCACTCGTTCCGCCCGACGCGGATGACAGTGGCTGTGTGCGTCTGCTGCGTGCAGACAAGATGTTCCGGATTCAGCTCCAGTGTCTCCGCAAATCTGCGGTAATTCTCCTTTACGTGCTCCGGACTTCCCTCACGGCTGATGCTGAAGTTCAGAGACGCATAGTCTCCCTCACTGACACCGCCGAATCTGGTTGAATAGCCGTTTTTCAGCCAGGAAAATGCATCCAGCTCCGGAAAGCTGAGCCAGAGCATATCCGCACGCCGATGCAGCGTCATGCCCTTTTCCTGTTCGTTCATCCACTTGATATCCATAAGCACCTGTGATCCTTTCATGCTGCGACTTAAAATGCACGCAGAAAATATGTCCTGCTTTTGAAACTCAGAGCCAGAAAGCATTTCGAATATGCTCCACACCTTCCGGCGTAATTCCGACCACATCAAAGCGGCAGGGTGTCGTCTCCGGCAGGCCGTTTTTCATCAGATACCACTCTGCGGCTCTCATAATCGTGAGCTGTTTCTTTCTGTTGACGGCATAGAGCGGTCCTCCGCCTGCCGACGGGCTTGTGCGATATTTCACCTCCACAAAGACAAGGACCTCCCTGTCCTCCTGTCTCTCGGCCGCAATCAGATCGATCTCACCGATCCGGCAGCGAAAGTTCCGTGTGACAATCCGAAGCCCCTGCTCCTGCAGATAAGCTGCCGCCTGCTGCTCGTATCTTGCCCCCAGCTCACGTTTATTCATAGGCACCGCCTGTTTAAAAAGCCAAAAGTATCTGAAAACCCGCGCTATGTCCGTGGCATTGTTCATGTAAACATGACTTTTGCCGCGGGCGCATCGCGGGATTTTTACAGAAAGTTTTTGATAAATGTACGGCGATGGATCGGGCACGGGCCGTATTTTTTCAGAGCTGCGATATGCTCAGCCGTTCCGTATCCCTTATTCCTGGCAAAGCCGTACTCCGGATACTGTCTGTCATACTCTTCCATCAGACGGTCTCTCGTCACCTTCGCAACGATGCTGGCAGCAGCGATTGACACGCTCTGTGCGTCGCCGTGCACGATCGGGCACTG
>JAUNAG010000143.1 GCA_030527685.1 Lachnospiraceae bacterium
TGTGTTTCACTGTTCAGTTATCAAAGTGCTTTTTTGTTGATTTTCCGCGCTTTTTCGCCTTTCGGAATGTCGCTTTCAAGTGCTTCCGATCAGTGATGTCTGACGCGAACATGTGTTAATTTATCACACCGCAAAGGGTTCGTCAACACCTTTTTTAAAAAACTTTTTGCAATTCCTCGATACTGACGAACCCATCTCACTTTTCAAAAAATCATGGTTGCTTTTACTTTTTGTATAATCCGGATGTCACAATGTATATTCCTAATATATGGAGCAAGACTGTCTGTTTTTTTGCATACTCTATTCACTCCACATCAGCAAATATATAGTGTCCATCCACTCCGAAATTTCTTAAAATTTATTGGTAATATCCGACCGGTGAGCAGATCCCCGCTTCCGGATACCCGGCATTTCCATTATAGATCACTACAGTCAGCATATGTTCACCACTTACTGCCTCCGGTATCTCTGCAAAGAATTCTCCACCGAAGGAATCTTCCCTTCGATAGATTTCTTCTCCGTCTATATAGACATAGGCATGACCGAGTACCTCACGGAAGTAGAGCTTTCTTCCCTGCTTTGCCGCGCCGAAATCAAACTGCGTCCGGTAGTGGCCGTACTTGCCCAGCGCTCCCGAAAATTCCGGCTGCGGTCTCCAGGCAGGCTCCACCGGCTCGAAACTGTTCATATCGTTTTCTTCGCTTCCCGCAGATACTTCCGGCATCTCATCAAGAAGCTTCTTATAGAAAGTCCAGTGTCCGACAATCCGCTCATTCACACTTTCTATATAAGAGGGATGTTCTCTTACAGCGATCGGAAGTATCAACGTCTTCTCCAGTTCTCCGATCCGTATAAGAATCTCTGCACCCTCTGTTCTCATATCTTCGACTTCAACTGCATCGAATACATAGTCCGGCTTCTGTTTTACATCACTGCCCCTTGATTCAGCTATCTCCTCACACTGCACTGTCAGCTGCACGCGTCCGTGGAACAGACTGCGCTCAGCAGCGAAGTCCGGTTCATGCGAGACAGGATTTCCGTTTCCGACCCCGAGAATCTTTACTCCCTTTACTTCAAATGCAGCCCGCGCATCCGATGCTTCCAGAACAGTCCCCGCCTCATCTGCAAGCGTTACATTGATCACAACAGCATCTGCACCGTCTGCATACAGAACATCCCTGCTAAGTTCCGTCAGAATCTGTGCCGGTTCTCCTGCACTCTTCTGCACATCTTCCGCCGCAGCATTTCCGTGATTATATCCAACAGCACGAAGAACACCTCCCTCATACGGAAGTTCATAGTTCTGCTGTGTAAATCGCTCTGCTTTATAGCGTCCAAGAGAGCGGCCGTTCACAAAGAGCTCTCCCTCCTCACAGTTTGTGATCAGCGAAACCTTTACGACCTCCCCTTCTTTCGGATTGCTTCTCCACGGAGACGAGATATGAATCATCGGTTCCGGCTTCCACAATGCCTTATAGATATAGCAGGCATTCTTCTCAAAACCGCAGCTGTCATATGTTCCGAAGCAGGTTCCGATACTCGGCCATTTAAAAGGAGTCGGTTCGCCCCGGTAATCGAAGCCTGTCCAGACAAAGCCGCCGGCAACAAATGGTCTTTCTTCTATATATTTCCATGCTTCCGCAGCTGTATTGCCCCAGGCCGCGCATTCTGTATCATAGTCAGCCAGTACATTCCGTTCAGGCCGGTTCTCATACTCGCCTCTCACCATAAAGGCACTGGCGGTCTCCGATCCGATCAGA
Source organism: Lachnospiraceae bacterium (assembly GCA_030527685.1). Lineage (GTDB taxonomy): Bacteria > Bacillota > Clostridia > Lachnospirales > Lachnospiraceae > Chordicoccus. Next base: position 1,761 of record JAUNAG010000143.1, read on the forward strand.
GGCACCTCCGGGAAGCGTTCATGGAATTCATCATATCTTGTCGGATTATAATTAATACCGACCGCATCCATTACAGATGCCGCTCCCTGCTCTTCCAGATAGCCGCCGTTCATTGCTCCGGTCACAGGTCTTGTGGCATCCACGTCACGAATTGCCGCGCGCAGTCTTGCAGCAAGCCTGCCGCCCTTCTCCGTCCCCTGCAGAGGTTCTTCATTGAAAACAGAATAGAGTACAACTGATGGATGATTCCGTGCATTTTTCGCAATCCCTCTGACATCCTCCAGGTTATATTCTGCCGTGGAAAATGTACGGTTTTCTTCCATCACCATCATGCCCAGCCGGTCACAGATTGTCAGAATATCCGGATCCGGATTATGCGCTGAGCGATAGGCATTGGCTCCGAGATCCTTCAGCTTCCGGATGCGATATTCCTTCACTGAATACGGAACTGCCACACCGACGCCTGCTGCGTCCTGATGGTTACAGAAGCCTTTGAATTTCACAGCATTTCCGTTAAGGAAAAAACCTCTGTCCGGTGTCAGGGCAATTGTGCGGAAGCCGACCTCTGTCTCGATCCGGTCCTCTCCCTGCTCCGTAATACAGGATGTCCGCAGGGTATAGAGATGCGGATGAGCCGTATCCCATAAGCGGGGATTCAGAACCGGAAGGCTGCACTGCAGTGTACACACAGCATAACCGTCAAGCCGGAACTCCTGCTCCGTCTGCGCCGTCACCTGTCCTTTTTCATCATATAAAACATGCTTCAGAATTCCGCTGCAGCTGCCGCCCGGACAGTTTTCAAGTTCCGTATCCAGCAGGAGCTCCCACGGATCCATCTGTGAATTCACCCGAGATGCGTCCAGTTCAGCTCCTTCTGTCAGGCGTCGTGTTCTCGCAAAAACACCGTGATAGGTGACGTGCGCCTGCGGCTTCTTGATCAGCCAGACATTCCGGTAGATTCCGGCGCCTTCATACCACCAGCCTTCCCACTGAGAGGCATCAATCCAGACAGAAAGCTGGTTCGGCACGATACCATAATTGGCCACATCTGTCATATCAATGCAGAAGCTGTTATAACCGCTGCTGCTGCGTTTCAGGAGCATGCCGTTGACATATACAGCAGACTCTGAGGAAAGTCCCTCAAATTCAAGCAGAAGCTGTTTGCCCCTATCCTGCTCCTCCAGCTGGAACTTCTTTCTGTACCAGCCGCAGCCGCGGTGTTTATATCCCGCAGACATAATGGCATCCTCCGCATACGGCTTCTTCACCAGCCAGTCATGCGGCAGATTCACACGTTCCCAGTCTTCATCATCAAAGTCAGCGGCCGCCGGTCCCTTTGCGGATCCTGCCTTGGAATAGCCGTAAACTTCATCATGACTGATTCCCTTCGGTATAACCGGAATCCGTTCCTCTATAAACCGCCAGTCTCTGTTCAGGCTGTATAAACCCGCCTGTTTATGTTTTCTCATCTTATTCACCTGCGCTGCTCAGCATTTATCTGTTTCCTGACATAGTCCGCAAGCGGACTTCAGGTTCTCTCACTCATAATCGACGCTAATGAAATTTTGCGTCTGTCACGGCCGCATTGTACCGCGCTGTCTCTTATGATAGCAGATTTTAACTCCTGCGTAAGCTTCTTGTTTTTGCACTTTTTCTACTATATAATACGATTCATATAGTTGACTGAGCGCTGACCGAGGCATGCTGGTTCTTCAGCATGCCTCTTTTAAATATAACCGGCCCTCGGCATTTATAAATATACAGAGAGAATGGGAACAATCTATGCTGGAAATAATTGCTTCTGTTAATGGCGTCATAAACCGTTTTATCTGGGGTGTTCCTGCTATGATCTGTATCATCGGTGTCGGCCTCTATCTCAGCATCCGCACCGGTTTTATCCAGATCCGCAAATTCCCCTATTCCATCAAAACCACCATAGGCCGTATCTTCCGGAAGCGTTCCGCCTCCGATGGTGCAATCACGCCTTTCCAGGCCGTCTGTACCGCTCTTGCAGCCACTGTCGGAACCGGCAACATTGCCGGCGTAGCAGGTGCCGTTGCCATCGGCGGTCCGGGAGCAGTCTTCTGGATGTGGATCTCCGCCCTGCTCGGCATGTGCACCAAGTTTTCTGAAGTCACTCTCGCTGTCCATTTCCGTGAAACCAATGCACACGGTGAGCTGGTCGGCGGCCCGATGTATTACATTAAAAACGGACTGGGAAAAAGATGGCACTGGCTTGCTGTCCTCTTCTCCGCCTTCGGCGTCCTGACAGTCTTCGGAACCGGCAATGCCACTCAGGTGAATACCATCATTACGGCAGTAAATACGGCTCTCCTGAATTATAACCTGATCGCACCGGACAGTACAAAACTTCTGAATCTGATTCTCGGTATTGTCATTGCTTTCCTGGTTGCCCTTGTTCTGCTGGGAGGCATTAAACGGCTCGGCCGCGTCACAGAGCGCCTGATCCCCTTCATGGCACTGCTCTACATCATACTTGCACTCGGTGTCGTCATTGTAAATGCACCCCGGGTTCCGCACGTTTTCGGAATGATCTTCAGCGGTGCCTTCCGGCCGTCCTCCGTCACCGGAGGCATTGTCGGAAGTATGTTCCTCAGTATGCAGAAAGGCGTCTCCCGCGGCATCTTCTCAAATGAAGCCGGCCTCGGTACGGGCTCCATTGCACATGCCTGCGCAGACACAAGAAAGCCGGTCAAGCAGGGCTTCTTCGGAATCTTTGAAGTCTTTGCAGACACTATCGTGATCTGCACGCTGACAGCCCTTGTCATCCTGCTTGGCTGCGAATCCATTCCGTTCGGTCAGGCAGCCGGTGCCGATCTCACGATCTCCGGCTTTACAGCCACCTACGGCAGCTGGGTATCCATCTTCACAGCTGTCGCAATGTGCTGCTTTGCATTTTCCACGATCCTCGGATGGGGACTTTACGGATCACGCTGCATTGAATTTCTGCTTTCTTCAAAATCCACCAAACCCTTCCTTGTCATTTATTCACTGGCCGCCATTATCGGCGCAACACTGGATCTGGGACTGATGTGGGATATAGCAGATACCTTCAACGGTCTGATGGCAATTCCGAACCTGATTGCCCTTCTGCTGCTTGCCCCCACAGTTGTAAAGCTGACAAGGGAATACTTCCTCACAGAAGATGCAGCATGAGCTGCTTAAAAAAGCATCCCGGACTGCTGCAAAGAATAAAATCAGACACAGTAATTGCATCCCCTTAAACAGGGCCGGCAGACCTCCGGTAAACGGAGATCTGCCGGCCCTGTCTTGACTTTTCCTGCTCCAGATTATAGACTAAATGGATATACAGCGGTCAAAATCACTGTTATTGCACCAGAAGCAGACCGCACTGTATCTGCTTGAAAACCGTTTCTTTTCCATTATGATCAGGAGATTACTATGGCTGTTTTTACAGGTGCCGGCGTTGCGATTGTCACACCGATGAAAGAAAACTTTGAAGTTAACTACGAGAAGCTGGATGAACTTCTGGAAGAGCAGATTGCAGGCAGCACGGATGCCATCATCATCTGCGGTACAACAGGTGAATCCGCTACTCTTTCCGAAGAAGAGCATATGGATGTTATCAAGTTTGCAATTGACAGAGTCAATAAGCGCATTCCGGTCATTGCAGGCACAGGTTCCAACTCAACCGCTACAGCTATGCAGCTCAGTGCAGAGGCAGCTGAACTCGGCGCAGACGGTGTCCTTCTGGTAACTCCGTACTACAACAAGGCAACACAGAACGGTATGATCCGTCACTACACTGCAGTTGCCGAAGCCGCAAAGGTTCCGTCCATTCTCTACAATGTACCGAGCAGAACAGGCTGCGGCCTGAGCGCTTCCACCATCGCTGCTCTGGTCAGAGATGTTCCGTCCATCGTCGGCGTCAAGGAAGCATCCGGAAACTTCTCTCACATTGCTGAGCTGATGAATCTCACAGACGGCAAGATCGACCTGTACTCCGGCAACGATGACCAGATCGTCCCGCTGCTGTCACTCGGCGGCATCGGTGTTATCTCCGTATTATCCAACGTTGCTCCGAAGGAGACACATGACATCGTAGATCTCTATCTCAGCGGCCGCACAAAGGAAAGCTGCGCACTTCAGTTAAAGGCTATCCCGCTGATCTCCGCTCTCTTCTCCGAGGTCAACCCGATCCCGGTCAAGGCAGCGCTGAATATGATGGGCAGGGAAGTCGGACCGCTCCGTATGCCGTTAAGTGAGCTGGAACCGGCACATAAGGAAGTATTAAAGAAAGAGCTGAAAGCCTTCGGCCTTCTGTAATTGCATTCTGCGGAGCCTAGCGGACTCCGATGCGTTTCAGGGCGGACGCTATGCAG
>JAUNAG010000023.1 GCA_030527685.1 Lachnospiraceae bacterium
AATCCCGCGCTGAAGCGATTGCGGCAGAGTCCGCATCTGCTGCTGAGCAGACATCCATTGCGGCTGCTCCGACTCCGGCAGAGCGTGTGATGGTTGTTCTTCCGCTCGGCATTATGATGGACAGAACCCTTTTCCTTGTAATTGCTGTTCTTTCCGGACTGATTCTTCTCGGAATCATCTCCATCATTATTACGGTTCTGGTTAAAAATCACTGAGACATTCCTTGGCGGACTGCAGCACTGCACAGACTCTTGTGCAGCCTGCAGTCCGTATACTGCTTATAAACGGTATATCCTGTTAAGAGAGAAAAGACAGTCGGAGAGCTCTGACTGTTCGCCAAAAGAGAGGTTTTATGAAGGTCAGCAGAATCGGAACGATTCCGAAACATGATACGTTTGGAGAGAGGGCGCGGTTCAGCGCCTATTTTGCGTTAGACAGACTTCGCGGCGGAGTTGTTGCGGAGCGCGTGGAAAGCGATGATTATGCTTTCCGGCACGGCACATCCGAAAAAGAAACGCAGGAGCGCCTGACAGCGCTGCTTAAGCATGCAGCCGATACTACAGAATTCTACAAAGAGTACAAAGACAGCACCTCACTTGATCAGTTTCCGGTCGTAAACAAAGACATCTTCCGGAGCCATTATGATGAGATGCGTTCCTCCGCCTGCCGTGATGCGTCAGATAATCGTGTTATGACTACAAGCGGTTCAACCGGAACGCCGTTTTCCATGATCCAGGATCACAGAAAGGCTCTTCGGAATACTGCAGACAGTATCTTTATCAGTATGCTCGGCGGATACAGAATCGGTGAAAAGATTGCATTCATCCGTGTATGGGTCGACAACGTAAAGAAATCTCATTTTCAGCTGTTCGCCGAAAACAGCATTATGATGGAAAGTTCATCCCTCTCGGATGAAGCGATTTCCCGTATGCTGCATATCATCCGCACAAAGAAGGTCAAATGTCTGACAGGCTACAGCTCTGCACTTGGTGAGATCAGCCGCTTTATTGACAGAACAGACTATTCCATGAGCGGTATGCAGGTACATTCTATTCTGCCGATTTCCGAGAGCATGCCGGCACCTGTCCGCAAAAGACTGCAGGAGCAGTTCGGCTGTCCGGTCCGTTCTTATTATTCCAATGAAGAGAACGGCATCATGGGTCTGGAGTTTGAGGAGAATGAATCCTATTACATCAACTCCGAAAGCTATTATTATGAGATCCTGAAGATGGACTGCGATGAACCGGCGGAAGAGGGTGAACTCGGAAGAATCGTGATCACCGATCTGAATAACTATGCCTTCCCTGTAATCCGTTATGACAACGGAGACAGTGCGGTCATGAAAAAGATCAGACACGGGGACCGCTATCGCGTCATTCTGACCGAACTTTACGGCCGTCGCAGTGATATTCTGTTTGACACAGAGGGAAATGCTGTGACTCCCTATGTCATCACCAATAATCTCTGGGATGTGGAAGGAGTGAAGCAGTACCGCTTCCTGCAGACCGCTCCCGGAAAATACGAGCTCCGTCTGAACGGAGACCGGGAGAAGATGAACGTCGATGAGATGCTGAGACGTATCCGTCCGGCTCTCGGAGCTGATGCCGATATTACTGTTACCTATGTTGATGAAATTCCCGTACTTGCTTCAGGCAAACGGAAATATATTGAAAACCTTTGTCCGGAGCTGATGAATGAATATGCAAAACAGAACAAGTCCGTCTGATACGGTACAGCAGAAAAAAAGCGGAGCCGGAAAGCTTCAGAAGCTTGCTGCCGGTTCCATCTATACCATCGCGGCAGCACTGGTCCTGAACTGTGTGCTTCAGCTGCTGGTTTATCCGCAGCTGGCATCAGGACTCGGAGCGGAAGCGAACGGTACCGTCCTTTATCTGATGGCCTTTGTCAATATTCTAGGTCCTTCAATCGGACAGGCACTGAATAACAGCCGTCTTGTTCTGAGAAGAGATTATGAGGTCTCCAACGGCGACTACAATATTGAAATTCTTCTGTATTCGGCAGTCGGAATCCTCATCACCCTGCTTGCAGCAGCAGACTCCCTGCACGGAATCGGTATGCCGGTTCTTGCGGCAGTTTTGATTCTGCTGACAAATTTCCGCTACTACGGTGATGTTGAGTATCGTCTGAATCTGCAGTACAGGAACTATTTCTTCTACTACGCAATCTGCGGAGCGGGATATGCAGTCGGCTTTCTTCTTTACCGGGCAACCGGAAACTGGTTCCTGATCTTTCTGACCGGTGAAGCCGCAGCGCTTCTGTATGTCATTCTGACAGGCTCCATCTTCCGCAGTCCGTTCCGGGTTTCACCGTATTTCAAAACGGTTTTAAAGCGCGGTGCCATCCTTGTGCTGTCTTATTCTGTGACCAACCTGACACTCAATATTGACAGACTCTATCTGAAACACACGCTCGGAGGCGAAGCTGTCACGATCTACTATGTCGCATCTCTGATCGGCAAAACACTCGTGCTCTTCATTGCACCGATCAATACGGTTCTGATTTCACATCTGACAAAGAACAACATCAGACCGGACCGCAGAATGTTCCTGAAATTCGTCGGAATCGGAGCCGCTGTTTCCTGCATCTTTTTCGCAGCCTGTGAAATCGGAACGCCGATTTTTGTGCGGATTTTCTATCCGTCTCTCACAGAATCGGTAGCACCGATCCTCACAATTGTAACAGCCACACAGATTCTGGCGATGCTTTCTGCCTATCTGTTTATTATTGTACTGACATTTACAGGAGAACGCTGGCAGCTTGCGCTGCAGTGCTGCCATCTTGCAGCCGTCCTCCTTCTGATCTCTGTCATGACCCCGGCCGGCGGTCTGGCAGGTTTCTCAGGCGCTGTCCTGATCGCCAACACGCTGCGCATTATTGCGGTAATCGCACTTGGCATTATTGCTGCAGGAAAGCAGCAAAAAGCAGCCTGATTATTTTAAGCCGGCATCTCATTGCTGCCAGTAGACAATCAAATTATTTTTTTGCCGCGGAATAATGCTGCGGCAAACGGAGTAAATCATGCAGACCGGAGAAATTATGAGAAGAGCAGCCTGGACTGCCCTTGACAATATGAAGGGCGGAAAGCTGCAGAAGATCAAAGAAGTCAATAAGAGAGAGATTGTGGACGGTGTCACACCGGAGTACCAGCAGCGCAGACTGGATGCTATTCTGGGCTATGCCGCAAGAGAATGTCCGTTCTATCGCAGCCTGCCGGCATCCGCAAAGCTTTCCGACTTCCCAGTCCAGACAAAAAGAGATTTCATTGAGCATTATGAAGAGATCCTCAGTGACCGCATGCGCGATCCGAAGATCAGAGAAAAGCTTCACCGTTTCACAACAAGCGGTTCTACGGGTACACCGTTTTCCGTTCTCGCCGATGACGACAAGCAGAACCGTGTCGGCATGAATTTCATGTCGGTCATGGAGCTCAACGGCTTCCGCCTCGGCATGAAGAGAGGTGAGTTCAGAGCCTGGATCAAGGGAAAGAATACGATCTCGGATCTTCGCTCTTTCACCAATAACCTTCTGATGATTGACATCTCCAATATGAGTGACAACCATCTTCGTGCGATCTTTGACAGAATCTTCGAAGAGCGCATTCAGGTGCTTGTTGCCTACTCCAGTGCCATCACTGCGCTTGTTGACTACGCCGAGAGAGCATCTGTCGATATCACCGGCTGGAGCGTAGAGATGATCTTCACCATGGGTGAGGCACTTCCGGAATCAACAAGAGAGAAGGCCGAAGAGCTCTTCGGTATCCGTCCGGTTCTGTCTTACGGAAATAACGAGAACGGTTTTATCGCCGTCAGTCTTCCGGGACGTGAAGGCTACTGGATTGATCTCTATAACTTCTATGTGGAGATTCTGAAGATTGATTCCGATGAGCCGGCAGAAGAAGGAGAGCTCGGCCGGATTGTTGTCACCGATTATTACAACCGCGCTTTCCCGATGATCCGTTATGACACAGGCGATACAGGTATTGTAAAAAGAGTAAAGAACAGCAAGGGACGTGTCCGTGAAGTCTTTACGGAGATCTATGGCCGCCGCGGCTCCCTGATCCGCAACACAAAGGGCGAACCACTTTCCATTCATGTCTTCATGAATAATCTACTGAACTTCGAAGGCGTTCTTCGCCAGGCAAAGTGCATCCAGCTCGGTGAGAAGAATTACCGTCTGGAGCTCAATGCAGAGCTCGGCGCCAAGGTTCGTGAACCGGATGTGCTTGCATCCTATCGTCATTATCTCGGTGACGATGCGGAGATTGAAGTTGTCTACGTTGATCAGCTTCCGGTTCAGCAGTCCGGCAAGACCATGGTCTGCGAGCAGAAATACGAAAAATATCTCTGATACGGGAAACTTATCGGAGCAGGAGAATCTATGAAAGTATCTGACTATATTGTGCAGCAGGCGCTCGCCTGCGGAATACGGGACACCTTTCTCGTAACCGGCGGCGGTGCGATGCATCTGGATGATTCATTCGGCCATCATTCCTCTATGCGCTGCACCTATCATCACAATGAACAGGCCTGCGCGATGGCTGCAGAAGCCTATGCGCGCGTGGAAAACAGACCTGCCGCCGTTCTGGTTACAACGGGCCCCGGTGCCTCCAATGCGATAACCGGTGTTTTATGCGGATGGATGGAGTCTATTCCGATGCTGGTCATCTCAGGACAGGCGCGTTTTGCCACAACCGTTCGAAGCACCGGACTGCCTCTTCGTTCCATGGGCATCCAGGAATTTGATATCACACAGAGTGTTGCATGCATGACGAAATACGCCGTCATGATCGAAAAGAAAGATGACGTTCGTTACTGCGTTGAAAAGGCTCTTCATCTGATGATGAGCGGCCGCCGCGGTCCTGTATGGCTTGACGTTCCGCTTGACGTGCAGTCTGCAGATATCGATCCGGCCGCACTTCGCGGCTATGATCCGGAAGAAGATCCGGCTGAGCAGATCCCGCCGGTTTCGGATTCCGATGTCAATTCGATTCTGCAGCACCTTAAAAACGCCGAGCGCCCGGTTCTCTTCGGAGGCTTCGGTGTCCGGGCTGCCGGAAGTGTGGAGGAGTTCAGAACACTCGGCGCTCTTCTCGGTATTCCGATTCTGACAGGCATGTCCAGCCAGGATCTGGTTGCGGAAGACCATCCGCTTTTTGCAGGCAGAACCGGTATGACCGGCTCCAGAGCAGGCAATCTGACAGCTGCCGGATGTGATCTGTTTCTTTCCATCGGAAGCCGCATGAGCTTCCTGCAGACAGGATTTGACTATGAGGAATGGGCCCGCGGTGCCTATGTGATTCTCAATGAGATTGATCCTGCAGAGCTGCAGAAGCCGAATGTCCGTTCCGATCTCTCTGTCATCGGTGATGCAGGTGAGCTGCTTCGCAAGCTGATTGCAAAGCTGCAGGCTGCCGGTGCAACAAAAGAGAAGCCTTATTGTGAACAGGCATCCGGATGGCTTTCGCGAAGCATCGCCAGAAAGAAACATTTTCCTCTTGTATCGGAACATGCACTTTCCGCACAGCCTGACGGTCTTTCCAATATTTACGCCTTCTATGACAGGCTTTCGGATCAGCTGGAGGAAGGCGCTCAGATTCTCTGTGCAGTCGGCACTTCACGCGTGGCCGGCACCCAGGCCTTCCGTCTGAAAGAAAATCAGAGATTTTATACAAATTCCGCTACAGCTTCGATGGGCTATGACCTGCCGGCCGCAATCGGACTGGCGAGAGCACTGACCGTGCAGCAGGATCCTTCCGTTCTTGAGGAGGTAAATGTTGTGACCGGCGACGGAAGTCTGATGATGAATCTGCAGGAGCTGCAGACCATTGCGACAAACCATCTGCCTGTCCGCATCTTCCTGATCAACAACGGCGGCTATCACTCCATCAGACAGACACAGAATGCATTCTTCGGAAAGCCGCTGATCGGCATCGGACCGGAGAGCGGAGATCTGGAGTTCCCGGCACCTGCAGGCCTTGCTTCTCTGTTCGGCCTTCAGCATGCAGAGTGCGTGAAAAACGAGACTCTTGAAGAAGACCTCGCGGCAGCCCTCCAGCTTCCGCTTCCCGCACTGATCGAGGTTCGCGTATCCCCCCTTCAGAAGACAGAACCGAAGATTTCCTCCAGACGTCTGGAGGACGGATCCATGGTTTCATCTCCGATTGAAGATATGGCACCGTTTTTACCGAGAGAAGAGCTTGCAGAATATCTGGAGGTACCTCTCACCGAACATGAGCTGCAGCTGTAATCCGGTTTTACAGCGCCAGGAATATTGAATGAGGAATAATAATGTCAGAAAAGAAACTGATTTCGGTCGTCATCCCTACCTATAACGAAGAGGATAATGTCGTTCCGATGACAAAAACGCTGACAGCGATCTTTCAGAAAGAGCTGCCGGCATATGATTATGAAATTCTCTACATCGACAATCACTCAAAGGACAATACCCGAAAGCTTCTCAGGGGCTTATGCGAGCAGGACAAGCATGTCAAGGCGATCTTCAATGCCCGCAATTTCGGCCAGATGCGTTCTCCTGTTCACGGACTGAAACAGGCATACGGAGACTGTGTTGTACGCCTGAATGCCGATTTCCAGGATCCGCCGGAACTGATTCCGTCCCTTGTCCATGAATGGGAGCGCGGTCACAAGATCGTCATAGGCATCAAGGACAAGACAGAAGAGGGCCGCTTTATGGCATGGGCAAGAAGAAGATATTACAAGCTGCTTGCCAAAATCACAGATATCGGCCACATCGAGAACTTCACCGGCTTCGGCCTTTATGACAAGGCATTCGTTGATGTTGTCAGAAAGATTCAGGATCCGATGCCGTACTTAAGAGGCATGATTGCCGAGCTCGGCTACGATTATCAGACACTGCCTTATGAGCGTCCGCAGAGACGTGCCGGTAAGAGCAAGAATAATTTCTACAGCTTATACGATGTTGCGATGGTCGGAATCACCTCTTATTCCAAGGTCGTGCTTCGTCTGGCTACCTTCCTCGGCTTCATGGTCGGAGCACTGAGCATCCTGGTTGCTGTTGTTTATCTGATTATGAAATTTATGCACTGGAACAGATTCACTGCCGGTGTTGCACCGCTTGTGATCGGCCAGTTCTTCCTCGGAGGAATTCAGCTCTTCTTTATCGGTCTGCTCGGAGAATATATTCTGGCTATTAACCAGCGTGTACTCGGCCGTCCGCTTGTAGTAGAAGAAGAGCGTCTGAATTTTGATGACAATCAGCCGGTAACTGAATAATCGGTTCAGCGCAGAGTACCGGCTGCCTGCATGATCCGCAGTTCAGAAAGGAAATTGACATCTACGCTATGCAGAAAAAAAATCTGAAAAATCTGATAAGGATCCTGACAGCTGCGCTTTGCACGCTCAGTCTAACTGGAATCTGTACGGCGGTTCCGACCGCACTGCCTGCACAGACGGGGTCTCTGATGCCTGCGCTTATCTATGCAGCAGAAGCCGATGCTCCTGCTGCAGGGTTTGATACGGATGAAGAAGAAAATCTGCCGGAAGAACAGGAACCAACTGATCTGCAGGTGCCGGAAGAAACGGCTGCAGAAGAGCCGGCTCTTTCGGATGATGAGACCGGCGATGACGAGACGGGTAATGATGAGGCGGAAGAGCCTGATCAGGCAGAACAGGGTATCGGGGATGGCTCTTCGGAAGAGGATGCCTCATCCCTTCCGTCATCCTTCTTTTCCGAATCCGGTGAGGAGGAATATCCGTCTGATGATGAGAGCGAACCGGAGGCAGAACTTCTGCCCGGTGAAAGCAGCGATATCGTCATGTTCTCTGAAAATCTTGCCGATGAGCAGACAGAAGCGGATTCACTCTTTTCTTCCTACATCGAAGAACAGCTTTACGGCGGAATGGCTGCAGCCAATGCCGACTACGGTCTGCAGTATTATGCAGGCAGTCCGTTTATTCTGAAGCTGTACCGGGAGCTGAAGAGCAGCGTCACGCAGCTTGCGGCAAACGGAGGCAGTACAAAACTTTCGATTACCTATACACTTTCAGCTGACGACGGCTATACGGCAGAAGAGCTGGAAGCCGTCAGAACATCTGCCAAAGCCCCGTCAGCAGCTTTTCCTCAGAAGGAATTCATCCGGACGCTTCTGTATGACTGCCCGCTGGAATTCTACTGGTTCGACAAGACAAAGGGGTGGCGTTACGGTTTCGACGCTTTTTATAACGATGATGAGACCGAACTGAAGATTGTATGGAAATACTGGTTTTCGGTCGTTTCTTCCTATCGCTCCGACAGTAAAAACGAATATGCCGTTACAGAAGATGTGCAGAAAGTCGAAAGAGCCGTCACAGAAGCACGTAGCGTCGCAGAGCTTCATTACAGCGAGAGTGACCGCGAAAAGCTTACCTCCTATAAGAACTATATCTGCGATGCCACATCGTATAACTCCGATGCCTCAAACGGTGAAGTGACCTACGGAGATCCCTGGCAGCTGCTGTATGTGTTTGACGGCGATCCTTCCACAAAGGTTGTCTGCGAAGGCTATGCAAAAGCTTTTCAGTATCTTTGCGATCTGTCTGTATTTGATGACACGGATGTCTATACCGTCATGGGAACGATCGGCACAGAGCTGCACATGTGGAATATCGCCTGTATAGAGGGCATCAACTACATGATCGATGTCACAAACAGTGATATCGGAACAGCAGGAAGCGACGGAAGCCTGTTTCTGGTCACCGGTGTCGGCGATGCTTCCGGTTACAATATTCCGGTGCATTCCATGACAATCAGCTACACTTATGACAGTCTGACCTGTTCGATCTATACGCCGGAGATGCTGACTCTTGCTTCCGTTCGCGGAACAGAAACGCCTGTTCCGAAAGCACCTTCCGTGCTGCACGTCTCGGCTCCGGATCCCATTATGCTGACAGGCAGCAGCATGATGCTGACAGCAGAGACAGAAGACGGAGAAACGAGGGCGGAAGACGGAAGTACAATCCTGCATTTTTCTTCCTCGGATGAGTCAGTGATCACGGTCTCGGAAGAAGGACTTCTGACAGCAGTGAATCCGGGAAATGCTGTGATTACCGTGAGCCTCCCGGAGAGAGCCGCTTATGAGGCTGCGGAAGCTTCTGTGGAAATTCTGTCAGTCAGCCGCCTGTTTACCGATGTCAGTGATCCGTCAAAGTTTTACTATCTTCCGGTTTATCAGGCTCTTGCCTCCGGTATTACAAGCGGCATCACCGATACCGCATTTATGCCGGATATGACGTGCACAAGAGGACAGATTGTGACCTTCCTGTACCGCAGGGCCGGTTCTCCGGAAACAGACCTTTCATCACTGCCGTTCAGGGATGTACAGAAAAGCTCTCCATTTGCGGCAGCAATCTGCTGGGCCTATGAAAACGGCATTACCTCCGGTACGGCAGCAGATCTGTTTTCACCGGATGCTTTCTGCACAAGAGCGCAGATCATCACCTTCCTGTACCGCAGTCTCGGTTCACCGGAAGTGCATACGGAATGCAGCTTTACAGATGTCAGCAGCAGCTCTGTTTTTTATCCTGCCGTCTGCTGGGCCTGTGAAAACGGCATCGCGTCCGGAACAACGGCCACAGCATTTTCACCGGATGCCCCCTGTACAAGAGGACAGGCACTTAGTTTCCTGTTCAGAGCAGCATGAAACGGACGCAAGTTGCAAAACAAAACCTACGATGATATGATACCATGGTCAAAACTTCGGATTACCGATATGATCAGTATGCCTGAAGGCACTTAATATACAGAAAGAGGGGTTTTTCAGTAATGAAAACATATCTTGTAACCGGCGGCGCCGGCTTTATCGGTTCCAATCATATACACTATCTTTTTAAAAAATACGGTGAAGAGATCTTCATTATCAATGTAGACAAGCTTACCTACGCAGGCAATCTTGAGAATCTGAAGGACGTTGAAAACCTTCCGAACTACAGATTTGTAAAAGCAGATATCTGCGATGCAGAAGCCATCGAAGCTCTGTTCCGCGAGTATGATATCTGCCGTGTTGTTCACTTTGCGGCAGAAAGCCATGTAGACCGCAGCATCAAGGATCCGACTGTCTTCGTAAAGACCAATGTGCTCGGAACCCTGACACTGCTGAATGCAGCGAAGGCTGCCTGGGAGCAGGAGGACGGAAGTTATCTGCCGGATCACAGATTCCTGCATGTCTCAACCGATGAGGTTTACGGATCTCTTTCCGATCCGGAGGATTATTTCTACGAGACAACCAAGTATGATCCGCACAGCCCGTACAGCGCATCCAAGGCTTCTTCTGATTTTATGGTCAAAGCCTTCATGGATACCTATCATTTCCCGGCTAATATTACGAACTGCAGCAACAACTACGGTCCGTATCAGTTCCCGGAGAAGCTGATTCCGCTGATGCTGCACAATGCGCTCAACGGCATTAAGCTTCCGGTATACGGAGACGGCAAGAATGTCCGTGACTGGCTCTATGTCGAGGATCACTGCAAGGGAATCGATATGGTACAGGAGCAGGGCAGACTGTTTGAAACCTATAATATCGGCGGACACAATGAGCGCCAGAACATCCAGATCATTCATACCATTCTGGATTCACTTCACGAGCTGCTTCCGGCTGATGATCCGAGACAGAAGCTTGTCTCCGAGGATCTGATTACTTATGTAACAGACCGCAAGGGTCATGACCGCCGCTACGCCATCGCACCGGACAAGATCAAGGCCGAGGTGGGCTGGTATCCGGAAACCTGCTTTGAAGAGGGCATCAAGAAGACAATCCGCTGGTATTTCGAGCATGAGGACTGGATGAAGAACTGCATTTCCGGTGATTATCAGAAATATTATGAGGAGATGTACAGCAACCGCTGAAGATAAGAGTAATGCTGTTCCCGGTCCGGCGGCCGTTGAACGGCATGATGAAACAGGAAGAGAGGCTTACGTTTCAGATGGGAAAGATTACAGTAGAAACCTGTGAGATTGAAGGACTGAAGGTTATTACACCGACCGTATTCGGCGACAGCCGCGGCTACTTCATGGAAACTTATAATTATAATGATTTCAAAGAAGCCGGCATTGACCAGGTATTTGTACAGGATAACCAGTCAAGCTCGACACAGGGCGTGCTCCGCGGTCTGCATTTCCAGATCAATTATCCGCAGGATAAGCTTGTCCGTGTTGTAAACGGAGAGGTATTCGATGTTGCCGTCGATCTCCGTGAGGGTTCTCCGACATTCGGAAAGTGGTTCGGCGTACTCTTAAGTGCCGAGAACAAGAAGCAGTTCTTCATTCCGAAGAACTTCGCTCACGGCTTTTATGTCCTTTCCGAGCAGGCTGAATTCTGCTATAAGTGCACAGATTTCTATCATCCGAACGATGAGGGCGGTCTGGCATGGAATGATCCGGAAATCGGCATCGAATGGCCGCTTCTGAAGGATGTTCCTCTTAACCTCTCCGAAAAGGATCAGAAGTGGGGTTCTATTGCTCAATGGCATCGCTAAACAACAGTTTATTATTAAGCCTTCCGCGGTCAATCTGCCAGAATCGGAGACTGATCGCCAAGCTGGCAAAGAATGACTTCAAAACCAGATATGCCGGGTCTTATCTCGGCATTATCTGGGCTTTTATTCAGCCGATTGTAACAGTACTCGTGTACTGGCTGGTATTCGGACTCGGATTCAAGAGCGCTTCTCAGGCAGATGTGCCTTTTGTCCTTTATCTGACCTGCGGCATTGTTCCGTGGTTTTACTGTCAGGAGCTTCTGCTTTCCGGAACCAATGTCCTGCTCGAGTACAGCTATCTGGTCAAGAAGGTTGTGTTTGAGATAGGCGTGCTTCCGGTCGTAAAGGCCGCATCCGCCTTTTTTGTGCATGCTTTCTTTGTGCTGGTGGCCATTGTCATCGGCATGCTGTACGGCATCTATCCGTCTGTTTATCTGCTGCAGCTGGTTTATTATTTTGCAGCTCTGGTTCTGTTTATACTCGGTCTCGTCTATGCGACCTCAGCGATCGTGATTTTCTTCCGCGATCTGACACAGATCATCAGCATCACACTGCAGATCGGCATCTGGTCCGTACCGATTATGTTTGTTCTGCAGTCCTTTGAGACAAAATCATGGGTCTGGATCTTCAGAATCAACCCGATGTATTACATCATTACAGGCTACAGAGATGCCATCTACGGACATGTCTGGTTCTGGGAGCGCGGCTGGTACACCCTTTATTACTGGGGCTGGACAGCAGCAGTACTGCTGCTCGGATCCGTGATCTTCCGAAAGCTGAAGCCTCATTTTGCAGACGTACTGTAAAACTCCCGCATAGTACAGGATTTTACGGGAGTGTAAGGAGATCTTAATAATGGAACATGCAATCGAGATTTCGGATCTCACGAAGACTTACCGTCTGTATCGGAAGCCTTCGGACAGACTTCGTGACGAACTCGGTTTTTCAAAGAAAAAGCGCTATACAGAACTTCATGCTCTGAATCACGTCAGCTTTCATGTTGATAAGGGAGAGACAGTCGGCATCATCGGAACAAACGGTTCCGGCAAATCGACCATCCTGAAGATGATTACCGGCGTGCTGACTCCGACATCGGGTAACATCCGTGTAAACGGAAGAATTTCCGCTCTGCTGGAGCTCGGTGCAGGCTTCAATATGGAATATACCGGCATTGAGAATGTCTATCTCAACGGCACCATGCTCGGCTTCTCAAAAGAGGAGATCGATGCTCGTCTGGATAATATCCTGAAGTTTGCCGACATCGGAGACTTTGTCAACCAGCCGGTCAAGACCTATTCAAGCGGTATGTTTGTCCGTCTCGCATTTGCCGTTGCGATTAACATCGATCCGGAAATTCTGATCGTCGACGAGGCACTGTCTGTCGGCGACGTTTTCTTTCAGGCGAAATGCTATCACAAATTCGAGGAATTCAAGGAGCAGGGCAAGACCATCCTTTTCGTCAGCCATGATCTGAGTTCTATTTCCAAATACTGTGACCGCGTCGTCCTTCTGAATAAGGGCGTCATGCTCGCAGAAGGAAAACCGAAAGAAATGGTCGATCTCTACAAAAAGCTTCTTGTCAATCTCGGAGATGAAGAGACTGAAGAAGAAAAGACCGACTCTGACGAAAAAGAGGAGGCAGACGGCTCTGCACTGACAGGAGGTCTTCCGCAGAATCCGGAAACTCTGGAGTACGGTGAAGGACAGGCACGGATCTGTCAGGTTGTGACTTTTGATGACACGGGCAAAAAGACCAATGTCATCAATAAGGGAAAGTCATTCACGATCCGCATGCGCGTACAGTTTATGCAGGATGTCGAAAGTCCGATCTTTGCCTATACGTTTAAAAATCTGCAGGGTACCGAAATCACCGGAACCAATACGCTCTTTGAGAAGTCACCTGTTGAGAGCATGAAGGCCGGACAGACGATCGAAGTACGCTTTACACAGGACATGGACTTGCAGGGCGGAGAGTACCTGCTTTCATTCGGATGCACAGGCTATCACGAAGGGGAGTTCCGTGTCTTCCACAGACTTTACGATGTACTGAATGTCACAGTCATCTCCACCAAAAATACAGTCGGTTTCTATGACATGAATTCCGAAGTGACAGTGAGAGAGCTGTCGCAGTAACATACAGCGGAATAATGATTCAGGCCGCAGACTGATTTTTTGAGGGATATACGTCCGGCTGATGCCGGTTTACGAATACTTAATTACTGACAAACGGGGAAGGATTTATGAGTGAAAAAATTGGAGGCGTACTTCTGCGCGATGAAGATTATCCCGGACGTGATCTGTATTCAGACGGCGCCGTCGAGGATGAACTTCTTGCCATTGCAAAGACAGAAAAGCCCTGTGATTTCGACCGGATTGTGGCAGAACGCAAATCCTGGCCGGTCATGTATCACTTCTCATCTGTCCGCCAGAATATTCTGAACTGGTACCCGATCCGCGAAACGGATCGGGTTCTTGAGATTGGTTCGGGCTGCGGTGCCATTACAAGCTCTCTTGCGGAGAGAGCGGCACATGTCACCTGCGTGGATCTCTCCAAAAAAAGAAGCCTTGTCAACGCCTACCGGAACAGAGAATACGATAATATTGAGATTCTGCTCGGAAACTTTGAGGATGTTGAAAAACGTCTGCCGCACGACTTTGATGTCATCACACTGATCGGTGTCTTCGAGTACGGAAGCAGCTATATTCATTCCGAGAAGCCTTACGAAGAATTTCTGCGCATTGTATCTTCTCATCTGAATCCGGACGGACGTCTTCTGATTGCAATTGAAAACCGGCTCGGACTGAAATATTTTGCCGGCTGCCGCGAGGATCACTCCGGTCTCTATTTTGACGGCATCGAAAACTATCCGGAAACCGATTATGCGCACACCTTTTCCAAGCCGCAGCTGGAGAGGATGCTGCAGGAGACGGGCCTTTCTTCGTATCAGTTTTATTATCCCTATCCGGACTACAAATTCCCGCTTTCCGTCTATTCGGACACTTATCTGCCGAAGAAGGGAGAACTGCGCAACAATGCAGTCAACTATGACCGCAGCCGCATGATTCTTTTTGATGAAGGAAAAGCATGGGACTCTCTTGTAGAAGACGGTCTGTTTCCGCTTTTTTCCAATTCTTATTTTATTGAAGCCAGGGAGGACAAGCGATGATCCTCTTTACAAAATATTCTAACGACAGAAGCCGCCGCACCGCCATCTCCACGCAGATTCTGGAAGAGGACGGTGTCCGGAAGGTTCGAAAAAGTGCGTTATATCCGGAAGGCAATGCGCATATCGAGGCCATGAAAACTGCTCACGATGCGCTGCAGCAGCTCTTCCGTGAAACAAAATTTGTTCCGGACAGACTCCTCGAAATCTCAGATGCCGGAAAGAACGGTGTCTGCAGTGCCGACTTTGCATATCTGACAGGACGCACTCTGTCGGAGCAGCTCTCCGGAATGCTGCCGTATCATAAAGAAAACTTCCTTGCCTTATTCAGGAAGTTCATGCATGAGCTGGACAGCACGGCAGACACAACATTTGTCATAACAGATGCATTCCGCAGCGTTTTCGGAACAACCGGACTTGCAGCAGAACTCACGGCTCTCGAGAAAGATGCTCTTCCAGCTGTCAGTACTGCTGATCTGGATCTGATTACGGAAAATGTTCTGCTCTGCGGTGACGAATGGCAGATTATCGACTATGAGTGGACTTTTACCTTCCCTGTCCCTGTGTCCTTTATCAAGTGGCGTGCCGTTCATTACTATCTGCGCGGTGCCGCAAATGCTTCCGGTATTACAGAGGAGGAGCTTCTGAAAGAAGCCGGCATTCCACGCCGCTGCCTGACACTGTTCGGCAGAATGGAAGAGGCCTTCCAGACCTGGATTGCAGGAGAAACCACTCCGCTCTGGAAACTGTATCCAGCCATTTCTCCGGGTGCAGTCCGTATCGGAGAAGGAAGCCTTGCTTCCGATTCCTCTGCAAAGCAGGGAAATGCAGTTGTCTACTTTAACCGAGGAGAAGGCTTCTCGGAAAGTGATACATCACAGCTCCCGATTCAGAATGGAATTCTGGAAGCGGAAATTCCTGTAAAAGAAGTTCTGCAGCTCAGAATTGATCCGCTGGAGGCGCCGACAGCTATTGTGCTGGAAAGCATCTCTGCCAACGGCAGTCCGCTGGAGCGAGAGCAGCTTCTTTCAAACGGCTATACAGAGGACTTTGAGACCTGGTATTTCACCACCTCCGATCCGCAGCTTCTGCTGCCGTCAATCCCGGAAGGTGCGGAGACACTTCGAATCAGAATCCGTGTTCTGGCCGATGCTGTATCTGCCAGAGCAGCAGCTGATGAGGTTCTGTCACAGCAGACAGAAGAACTTCACGATCTCAGACAGCGCATCACTGCGGCGGAAGGAACTGTCAGAGTGATGACGGATGCTGCAAAAGCCATACAGCAGACAAAGGCAGTCAGAGCCTATAAGGAGGCAAGGTCCGCACTGAAGAAGAGCGATCCTTTTGCGACAATCCGGCCGGTTCTGAAAAATCATGAATATGTTCATCTCTCCATTGACCGCTGTGCCGTTGAACCGGACGCAGTCTATGTCATGGGATGGTTTCTGGATCCGGAATATCCGGGTGCTATTCTGCGAGTCCTGACTGAAGACGGTTCAGATGCGCCGGTCAGACTCAGACGCGTCATGCGTCCGGATGTCAACCGTGCTCTCGAGATGACAGACGGCAGACGAGTCGGCTTCAATATCAGGATCGCCTATGCGGATCTTCCGAAGATGCCGTTTTATCTGCATGCGGAAACACCGCGCGGTGTTCTGACAGAGCGTATACCGCTTGACCCGGATCCGGTCCGCCGCAGAAAAGAGCGGGCTGCCTTCAGGGCGGCCAAAGCAGCTGCAGAAGCGAACGGCGATCATACCGATGCTGCAGGAACTGCACCGGAAGAATATGATATCTGGGCAATTGATCACGAAAAGACCGAAGAAGAAAGAAACCTCGAGCGAGGGGCTGCATTTCCCTATATGCCGAAGCTTTCCTTCGTAGTGCCTCTTTACCGCACACCGAAGGTCTTTCTGCGAGAGCTTGTTGATTCTGTACTCGGACAGACCTATCCCAATATCGAACTCTGTCTGGCAGACGGAAGCGGAGACGACCGGATCGGTCAGTATCTGCAGAAGCATTACGGAAATCAGCCTTCACTGAAATACCGTGTGCTTGAAAAGAATGAGGGCATCTCCGGCAACACCAATGCGGCCATTGAGATGGCTGACGGAGACTGGATTGTCTTTGCTGACCACGACGATGTTCTGGATCTTTCCGCTGCCTATGAGATTGTCAGAAAGATCAATGAGAACGGGCTCACCGATGCGGTCTATACCGATGAAGACAAGATTACGGGAGAAGGACATTTCCTTTTCGGACCGCATTTCAAGCCGGATTTTAATCCCGCTTATCTGCTGACCAATAATTACATCTGCCACCTCTTCGCTGTCAGGAAAACCGTTCTGGATGAGACCGGCCTTCTGCAGAGCGGCTTTGACGGTGCGCAGGATTACGATCTTGTTCTGCGCGTCTCTGAAAAAGCACGCCTGATTGCACATGTCCCGATGGCGCTGTATCACTGGCGCTCACACGGCGGTTCGACCGCTTCCAATCCGGAGAGCAAACTCTATGCCTTTGAAAGCGGCAGAAGAGCGGTGGAGGCACATCTTGGCAGGAAGGGACTTGATGCGCAGTGCGAGCTCACAGAACAGTACGGTCACTATCGTGTCCGTTACAAGAGACAGACCTCTCCGTTTGTTTCGGTGCTGATGCCGAACAGGGATCACGCTGATCTTCTTCGAAGAGCTGCCGGAACCCTGCTTTACGGAACGGCTTATGACAACTTCGAGCTGCTGATTCTGGAAAACGGCAGTACAGAGCCGGAGACGGAAGCACTGTATGAGGAGCTTCTTTCCGCATATCCGGACAAGGTCCGAGTTCTTCGCTGGGAGAAGAGCTTCAACTATGCAGCAATCAATAACTGGGGTGCCGCTCAGGCACGCGGCGAATATCTGCTGTTCCTGAATAATGATATCGAAATCACGGATGCTGACTGGATGGATGCACTTCTTGCTCACTGCGAACGTGCAGAAAACGGCGTAGCCGGTGCCTTCCTGACCTATCCGGACGGAAGCATTCAGCACTGCGGTGTCATCCTTGGTCTTGGCGGTGCTGCAGGTCATATGTTCGGCGGCATGCCTGCCGATACAACAGCAGGCAGCGGAAGAGCACAGGCCACACAGAACTTAAGTGCCGTAACGGCAGCCTGCATGATGACACGGAAATCGGTGTTTGACGAAGTGCGCGGATTTGATGAACGCTTTACGGTAGCTTATAATGATGTGGACTATTGTCTGAAGCTTCGTGACCGCGGCCTTCTTGTTGTGATGTGTGCGGAGGCAAAACTGATTCATGATGAATCCGCAACAAGAGGCTATGATGTTGTAAAAGAAGACAACAGCAGCGAAAACCAAGAAAAAGCAGAGCGGCTTGCCGCTGAGGCAGCCCTTCTGAAGGCCAAGTGGCCTGCTTATTTTGAAAAGGGAGATCCGTACTACAATCCGAATCTCTCTGTTACCCGGCCGGACTTTTCACTCCGCAGCTGATTTTTTGAAAATGTCTGCGGCGGCCGCAAACGAACCACGATAGGAGCATTTTATGCCTGCTAATACTGGCTTTCTGGTTAAAAATGACCGTTTCTCTCTGACTGAACCGGACTTATATCTGCTGACCGGCTGGCTTGCACCGAATACGGAGGTGACTGCCTTCCTGAACGGTACAAAGCTTCCTGTTATGCTTGAGCCGCTTTCCGAGATGCCGGATGAGCGTTTCGGCGGCTGTGAGACAAAGCTGACGATTTCCTTTGCCTCTGTGGAGATTCCGGAGAGAGGACATCTGAAGCTTTATGCGGAAGGCGCGGAGGGACGTCACTTAAGTTTTTCTGTCCCGCTCGCACAGCTTCTTGAGAAGAAGCGTTCTATTCATTATTTCATTGATGATTTTTCAGTTCTTCGCGAGGACGGACTGGTCCGGATTCAGGGCTGGGCGGCAGCGAGAGAAAAAGTCACCGTGGATGTCTACGGACATGACGGAAAAAAGCTCCTTCCTTCTGTTGAGCGCTATAAGCGCTATGATACGGCAGAGCTTTTTTCCGAATATCCGATTGATCCGGAATGCGGTTTCCATGTTGAACTTCGTCCGATTCCGGACGGTCCTGTCCGCGTGAGAATGCGCACCTCGGAAGAAGAGATTGTGCTGATTTATCCGACAGACCGCCTTCGCGTAGCGGCAAAGCAGAGCGGCAGACTTCTCGGCAAGGCAAGAGATGCCTTCCTCTATAACGGAATCGGCGCTGTATGGTCCAAAACCTACAACAAGCTTTTTAATCCGGCTATGCATATGATCGAATACGGACAGTGGATCAAAAAACATCTTCCGTCCGAGAGAGAGCTGCGGAAGCAGCGTGAGCAGCAGCCGGAATATGCGCCGCTTGTCAGCATTCTGATTCCGTGCTATAAAACGCCCGAAAAATATCTCCGCGAGATGACGGATTCTGTCCTTGCGCAGACCTATCAGAACTGGGAACTGATTCTTTCCGACGGCAGCGGTGCCGATTCACCGATCAGCTCTCTGCTGGATGAACTGGCTGCATCCGATTCCCGTATCCGTGTACTGCATAACGGCAGACAGCTGCGGATCGCCGAGAATACCAATGCGGCACTTGAGGCTGCGTCCGGCGAGTGGATTGCATTTGCAGATCATGATGATCTTCTGGTGCCGAGTGCACTCTATGAATGCATCAGAGCTGTCAATGAGAACCGAGATGCGGAGCTGCTTTATACGGACGAGGATAAGATCGGCACAGGCGACAAGTTCATGCAGCCGAATCTGAAACCCGATTATGATCCGGATTTCCTGACATCCGTCAATTATATCTGCCACCTTCTGGTCGTGAAAAAAGACCTTGTGGACCGTGTCGGCGAACTGGATCCGGCATTCGACGGTGCGCAGGATCATGACTTTATTCTGCGCTGTACAGAGCACACAAAGCCGGAACAGATCGTTCATATTCCGAAGATTCTCTATCACTGGCGTTTCTTCGAGGGCAGTACCTCTGCCAATCCGGAAGCAAAGCTCTATGCCTTTGAGACCGGTGTGCGCGCCGTTCAGAGTCACTATGACCGTCTCGGATGGCCGGCATCTGCAGAGAAGGGAGAATACCCGGGTCTCTATCGCACAAGCTGGCACTGGGACAGCAAGCCGCTTGTCTCTGTTCTGATTCCGAATAAAGATCATCTGGCTGATCTGAAGCTCTGCATCAGCAGTCTGCTTGAGAAGACCTCCTATGAAAATCTGGAGATCATCATCATTGAGAACAACAGTGAGGAGCAGGAGACCTTTGACGGTTACGAAGAACTGAAGGCATCAGATCCCCGCATCCGCGTCATCACTTACAAGGGCGGCTTCAATTATTCAGCCATCAACAACTTCGGAACCCGTGAGGCGAAGGGCGAGTATTATCTCTTCCTGAACAACGATACCGAGAGCATCAGTGATGTGATTTCGGAAATGCTGGGTTATGCGATGCGTCCCGGAACAGGCGCAGTCGGTGCCCGCCTGTATTACGATGATCAGTCCATTCAGCATGCGGGCTGCATCATGGGCTGGGGCGGTGTTGCCGGCCATGCCTTCGTAAACCAGAAGCGAGGCGTTACAGGCTACCAGCACCGTATCATCTGCCAGCAGGATCTGAGCGCGGTAACCGCTGCCTGCATGATGGTGCCGGCTGAGGTCTTCCGCAGAATCGGAGGCTTTACGGAAGAACTGGCAGTTGCATTTAACGATATTGATTTATGTATGAAAATCAGAGCGGAGCAGCTCCTCATCGTTTATAATCCCTTTGCGGAGATGTTCCACTATGAGTCAAAGTCGAGAGGACTGGAGAATACACCTGAGAAGCAGAGCCGCTTCAGTAAGGAAATTGCTCTCTTCAAGGAGAGATGGCCTGAGATTCTGCGGGACGGCGATCCCTATTACAACCCGAATCTCAGCATGATTACGCAGGATTTCTCACTCAGAAGACTCTGATACAGACATAAAAGGCTGCAAATACAGCAGCGGAAATGGAGACAAAATATGAGAGTACTGGTAACCGGTGTAGCCGGACAGCTCGGACATGACGTTATGAATACACTTTCTGCACGCGGCATTGAAGGTATCGGCACAGATCTTGCGCCTGCCTACAGCGGTGCTGCAGACGGAACGCCGGTCGTCACAATGCCGTATATTCAGATGGATATTACGGATCCGGCTTCTGTTGAGAGCTGCTTTAAGGAAGCGAATCCGGATGTGCTGGTTCACTGTGCTGCATGGACAGCCGTTGACAAGGCTGAGGAGATGCCGGAAGCCTGCCATAAGGTCAATGCAGAAGGTACCGCCAATCTGGCAAAGCTTGCAGGTGAGAAAAACATTCCGATGATGTATTTCTCAACGGATTATGTCTTCGACGGAAAGGGCACAAGACCATGGGAGCCGGAGGACGAGCGTCATCCGCTCGGTGTTTACGGCAAAACGAAGGCGGAAGGCGAGCTGGCTGTTCAGAAGTATGTCTCTTCCTACTGGATTCTCCGTATTGCATGGGTTTTCGGTACAAACGGCAATAACTTCATCAAAACCATGCTCCGTCTGGCCGAGACACATGATACGCTGCGTGTCGTCAATGACCAGATCGGAACACCGACCTATACCTACGATCTGGCTGAGCTGATCGTCGACATGATCGTAACCGACCGCTACGGTATCTATCATGTGACCAATGAAGGCAGTTACATCTCCTGGTATGATTTCGCAAAGGCAATCTTCGAGACAGCCGGCATCGATCATGTTCAGGTTCTGCCGGTAAGCTCTGAGGAGTACGGGGCAGCGGCCACGCGTCCTTCCAACAGCCGCATGAACAGATCCCGCATCACGGAAAACGGTTTCAAACCGCTTCCCGAATGGCAGGATGCCCTTGCGAGATATGTCAGGCTGCTGCAGAACAAGTAATCAGAAGAACCAATAAGCAAACATATGCGCCCTGTCGGGCAGCACCTACCGGTTAAACATTGCAGGAGGACGGATGATGCAGCTGAAGCTGATCCCGTATAAGACCAAAAAGGCCATTACCTACTGGAAACATTACGGCACAAAAGAATTCATTCAACATGTCATGGAACGGCTGGAGCCTGAAGAGGTTCCCTACGGTCCGTGGTTTGAATCTCATCGCATTAAAGATTCCGAGCTTGCATCACAGAGAAAAAATCCGCTTTCAGGCGGCCCGATGATCTCGATAGTTGTTCCGGTGTATCACACATCGGAGCGCTTTCTGACCGAGCTGCTTGAAAGTGTGACAGGTCAGAGCTACGAAAACTGGGAGCTGATTCTGGCCGATGCAGGTGCATCCGAAACCGCATTCCGTCCGCTTAAGGCAAAAAAAGAGAGAACCGTTGCGGAAGTTGTTTCCGAATGGATGGAAAAAGACAGCCGCATCCGTTATCTGCGTCTGGAGAAGAACTTCGGAATAGCAGGCAATACCAACATTGCCGTTTCGGAGGTTCGCGGTGATTATATCGGCTTTATGGATCATGACGATCTGCTGGAGCCGAATGCGCTTTATGAAATTGCCGATGTGATCATCTCAAGACATCCGGATCTTCTTTATACCGATGAGGACAAGGTCACGGCAGATCTCTCAAAATATTACCAGCCTCATATGAAGCCGGAATTCAACCTGGATCTGCTGCGCTCCAATAATTACATCACGCACTTCCTGGTCGTCAAAAAGACACTGGCGGATGCGGCCGGTCCTTTTAATGAAACCATGAGCGGTGCGCAGGATTATGATTTTATCTTCCGATGCACCGAACAGGCAAAAAAGATTGTGCGCGTTCCGAAAGTTCTGTATCATTGGAGAACGCACGAAAAGTCCACTGCTGACAATCCAATGAGCAAGCAGTATGCTTACGAAGCCGGAAAACGCGCTATTGAGGAGCATCTGAAGAGAACCGGTACGCCGGGTACAGTCGAGCTTCTTCCCGATTTCGGATTTTACCGCGTCCGTTATCCGGTTCAGGGTACCCCGAAGGTTTCTGTTCTGATTCCGAACAAGGATGCTCCGGAGATGCTTGAGAGATGCATCGGCAGTCTGTTCGCTACAGGCTACGAGAATCTGGAAGTCATTGTCATTGAAAACAACAGTACTGAGCGAAAGACCTTTGAATACTACAATCAGCTTTCAAAGGATCCCCGCGTAAAGCTTGTCCGCTGGAAAAAGCAGTTTAATTATTCTGCCATCAACAATTACGGCTTCCGTTTTGTGACAGGAGAGTATGTGCTGCTTCTGAACAACGATGTCCGTGGTGACATCTCCGCGGACTGGCTGACTGAGATGCTCAGTGTCTGCCAGCGCCCGGATGTCGGTGCTGTAGGCGCGAGACTGTATTATCCGGATAACCGCATTCAGCATGCCGGTGTTGTCGTCGGCATGGGCGGCATCGCCGGAGCTATGTTTGTGGATCTGCCGCGCGGCAAGAGCGGTTATTTCCACAAGAGCGCGATTCTTCAGGATGTCAGCGCCGTTACAGCTGCATGCATGCTTGTCAAAACAGAGGTTTACCGGAAGGTGAACGGCATGAACGAAGAGCTTGCGGTTGCATTTAACGATATTGATCTCTGTCTGCGAATCGGCAATGCAGGATACCGCATTGTGTACGATCCTTTCGCAGAGCTTTATCACGATGAATCCAGAACACGCGGTCCGGAAGATACACCGGAAAAGATTGTCCGCTTCCAGGGCGAAATTGAGACCTTCCGCAAGGCATGGCCTGAGATTCTGCGGAACGGCGATCCGATGTACAACCCGAACCTTTCACTGAAAAAATGGAATTACAGTCTGCGGGTCTGATCCGGACCCGCTGACATCTTCTGAGCTGAAGAATCAGCTGCAGGGAAGATACAATGATCCGATACGGAGTGCAATGAGTACATGAAATCAAAGACTTCTCTTGTGATACCGAATTACAACGGAATACAGTACATCGGGGACTGTCTGCAGTCTCTTCGCAGCCAGACCCTTTCTCCTGATCGGGTGATTGTAGTTGACAACGGCTCCTCCGACGGAAGCAATGCTCTTGTCAGAGAACAGTTTCCGGAAGTTCAGCTGATTGAATTTCCCGAAAATACCGGCTTCTGCGGTGCCGTAAATGAAGGCATCCGTGCATCAGCCGATATGGACTATGTGATTCTTCTGAATAATGATACGATTGCAGATCCGGATTTTGTCCGGGAACTTGTGAAGGCAATGGAGGAGGACAGCCGTCGTTTTTCCGCACAGGCAAGAATGCTGCAGATGAAAGATCCGTCACTTCTTGATGATGCCGGTGATCTTTACTGTGCTCTCGGATGGGCATTTGCAAGAGGAAAGGGAAAGCCGGCTGAGCGCTACGACAGACCGGGAAAAATCTTTTTCTCATGTGCAGGTGCTGCAATCTACCGCATTTCTCTGTTAAATGAAATCGGTCTCTTTGATGAACACCATTTCGCTTATCTTGAAGATGCGGATATCGGCTGGAGAGCCCGCATCAGCGGCTATATCAACTATTACGTTCCGAGCGCTGTCGTCCGTCACGTGGGAAGTGCCTCCAGCGGCTCTGTCTATAATCTGTTTAAGGTGAAGAATACTTCCCGCAACAGCATTTACCTGATTGCAAAAAATATGCCTCCGCTGATGGTCATCCTGAATCTGCCGCTTCTTCTTCCGGGCTTTCTTGTCAAAGCTGTCTTTTTTGCGCTGAGGGGCTTCGGAGCAGAATACATCCGCGGTATCTTCAGGGGCTTTCTTCTTTCCGCAAAAGGAAGGAGAGAGGGGCGATGTGTCTCGTTCAGACGTCAGAATCTTCCTCATTATGTCCGCATTCAGATTGAATTATGGGTCAATACCGTAAGAAGATTTCTGCGCTGACAACCTGAAACCTTTGCATCGTCTGCAAAAACCAATTGCCTTAATTTTTGCAATATAGTATAGTTGGTGGGATATCACAAGTGGACGAGGTAGTATAAGGTGATAGAAGAGAATCAGAAATATCTGAACAGACTTCTTGCACTCATCGATGCTGTCACTGCCGCTGTATCCTACTGGCTGGCATGGTATATCAGATTCAGAAGCACTCTGTTTTCAGCCAATTCCTTCGAAACCGTCTCGTACAGAACCTATATGTCGGCGCTCGTATTTATCCTGCCCGTCATGGTCATTCTGTACTGGTCTGCGAATCTTTACGAGCCCAACCGGCTCCGCGGACGCAGGGTGGAGATCGGCAATGTCGTCACTGCCAATGTAATAGGATATCTTGTTTTTATCGTAGCACTATATCTGCTGCATCAGTCGTACTGGTCCCGTACAATGATCTTCATCTTTTTTATGATCGACATTGTGCTTGATCTTGTGGTTCGTTTCATGATCTGGGAGATTATGAAGCAGATGCGGAGAAACGGACGTTTTGTCAAAAACGTCCTTCTTGTCGGTTACAGCCGTGCGGCAGAAGAGTACATTGACAGAGTTTTGCAGAATCCGCAATGGGGCTACAATATCCGCGGTATTCTTGATGACAGAGTAGAAGCAGGCACACAGTATAAGTCAATCAAGGTTCTCGGACGCATTGATAATCTGATGATTATCCTGCCCGAAAATCATCTTGATGAAATTACGATCACACTGGGTCTGTCGGAGTATTACCGGCTGGAATCCATTGTTTCGATGTGTGAGAAGTCGGGCGTTCATACAAAATTTATTCCCGATTATAACAACATCATTCCGACAAAACCGTACACAGAGGATATTCTCGGCCTTCCGGTGGTAAATATCCGCTATGTACCGCTGTCAAATGCATTTCCCGCAATGATTAAGCGCATCCTGGACATTCTGGGCAGTCTTGTCTGCCTTGTTCTGTTCTCACCGGTGATGCTTGTTTTTGCGGTACTGATCAAGGTCGGTTCTCCCGGCCCTCTGATCTACAGACAGGAACGGGTTGGTCTTCACAACAAGCCCTTTATGATGTACAAATTCCGTTCCATGGTCGTACAGGACGAACGATCCGAGAAAAAGAAGTGGACGACCCGCAATGATCCGAGAGTCACTTCTGTCGGCCGTTTTATGCGAAAACTCAGCATCGATGAGCTTCCTCAGCTGATCAATGTTCTGAAGGGAGATATGTCTCTCGTCGGTCCGCGTCCGGAACGTCCGTACTTTGTAGAAAAGTTTCAGGAAGAGATCCCGCGCTACATGGTGAAGCATCAGGTCCGTCCCGGGATGACCGGATGGGCTCAGATTCACGGCTACCGCGGTGATACTTCGATTCGGAAGCGAATCGATTATGATCTGTATTATATTGAAAACTGGACATTGGGGCTTGATGTCAAAATTCTGTTTCTGACAGTATTTAACGGTTTTGTGAATAAAAATGCATACTGAAAACCGGACAGAAACAGCATTCACCCGCACTGCCATTATGGTAACAAGGAGTAATCATGGCAAAAAATCAGAAGAATCCGAAAAAGAAGAAGAAGGCCAGCGTAGTCATCTTTGTCATTGAGCTGATCGCCCTTCTTGTTCTTGTTGCCGGTATCTTTGTCTATGCAAGAATCAACGACGGTCTCCGAAATCTCGGCACCAGCTCTGCGCTGAACCAGACAACAGGCACCGGAACAGTTGCCGGTCAGATCAGTCAGGCTGATGGCACTGTCATTGCAGAGACTGCAGACAATCAGGCTGCAGCTCCGGCCGACGTCACGGCTGATCCGAATTTTGATGGTGACGCAGCTGAAGAAAATGCTGAAATTGCGCAGAATTCTTCACTGAAGGGCTATACCAATATCGCACTTGTCGGTATTGATACAAGAGATAACAGCGGTATCGACTATGCCAACAGTGATACCATGATTATTGCCAGCATCAACAATGATACAGGCCAGATCAGAATGGTTTCCATCTACCGTGATACACTGCTTAATATCGGCAAGAATCTGACCTACAACGTCAAGCAGGGCGACTACGATGAAGACGATGCCGCTTTTGACATTGTAGAAGACTACGGTGACGACAACGGCGGTGATTATGATGACGGCGGCGATGATTATGATTTTTCTGAAGAATAATTTATAAAAAAATCGGGGAAAAACGATTAGAAGACGATATTAAATATGTGAGAACACTAAAGAAAGAGAGGAACACAACATGTATTCATCCGGAGGAGGATTAAATAAAACACTTATACCGGT
>JAUNAG010000144.1 GCA_030527685.1 Lachnospiraceae bacterium
CAAAGCTCGAAAAACCTTGTATTTACAGTAAAAAACGTTTGACATTGTAGGGAGGGAGCCGGATACATCATGATTATGTGGATGCTGATCTTTGCAGGTATGTTCCTGCTGATGCTGATCGGTGTGATTTATATCATCAGCAGGCTGTGTAAAACAGAGTTTATCAAAGGAATTGCCAATGGAAACAAACAGATTGAGAGGCTGATTGCGGCAGCGGCAGTGATTATCCTGCTTCTGATCGGATATCGCCTGCTCGATATGATCAATATTGCAATCGTGGCAGTGCATACGCTGTTTGTGTGGATCCTGCTGGATCTGGTCAGACGGTTTATTCTTAAGGGAACACATAAAAGCATCTCACAGAACGCAGCTGTACTGATTAACATCGTACTCCTGATTCTGTACTTTATCTGGGGCTGGTACGGCGCACATCATATCGTCGCAACCAACTACAATCTTCAGACAGAGAAGACAGATGAGAAGCTTCGGATTGTCCAGATCTCGGATTCCCATATCGGTGCCACCTTTGACGGAAACGGATTCGCAGAAGCAGTGAAGACAATCCAGAAGGAAAACCCGGATGTGGTTGTCATCACAGGTGACTTTGTGGATGACGGTACATCCAAAGAGGATATGGTAATCGCCTGCGAAGCACTTGGCACACTGGAAACGAAATACGGCGTGTATTTTGTATTCGGCAATCACGACAAGGGCTACTCGAATGAAGAACGCGGCTACGATGCAGCTGAACTGGTCAGAAATCTGGAACTTCACGGCGTGAAGGTGCTGGAGGATGAGACCGTCGAAATCGGGGAATCTTATTATCTGATCGGCCGCCAGGATCGAAGCGAGGAGAGCATGGGCGGCACTCGCGCATCCATGGATGAGCTGATGCAGGATCTGGATCCGAACCGCTATATGATCGTGCTGGATCATCAGCCGAATGATTTTGCAAATCAGGAGCGCAATAAGGTGGATCTGGTCTTATCCGGTCATACACACGGCGGCCAGTTCTTTCCGATCAACCGACTCGGTGAACTGACAGGTCAGAATGATATGACCTATGGAATCCGGAAGCAGGGAGAGACGACATTTGAAGTCAGCTCCGGCATCTCAGACTGGGCGATTAAGTTTAAGACAGGATGCAAGGCGGAATATGTTGTAATTGATGTGGAATGAAAGAGTAATAGATCAGGATCATAATAGATCTGGATATTAAGAAATCAGAATCTTAAGATACGGCAGAGCCCTCTTAAAAAGAGGGCTCTGCTTTTTGAGTAGAAGAGAAAGAATGAAACAGGTTTGAAGCTCAAATTATAAGAAGTTGGCGGTCACGGCAACGAAAATGGGCAAAAATTAAGAAATAGATGCAGATTTAAGCTTGAGAAGATTTCAAGGCGCATCGGAAAGCCGCGAAATGAGTATACTCGATGCAGAGTGGCGAAGGAGTAGGCTCATCGGAAAGCAATGAAATCACTTCACACTTAGTTCACTTGACTCATATACGGTTGCGTACTAATATGCAGATGTACGCAACCGTACTTTTTTATGCAAAAACACTCACCATACAACCGGAGAGGTAGGCTATGCAGATCGATTTAAATGAGATTAATAATATCGCCGGAACGGTTGATAGTCTGTATCACGAAGCGGCTCTGAAGATCGGGCTTTCTGACAGGGAGATGGACATGCTCTATGTCATCTCGATTTACGGAAACGGATGTCAGCAGAGTTTTCTATATAAAGAAACAGGCCTGAAAAAATCCACGGTCAATACGTCTCTTCACCGTCTGATGAAGGAAGGCGTTCTGTATCTCGAGGACGGAGACGGCAGAAACAAAAAAGTCTTTCTGACCGAAAACGGTATGGAATACCTGAAGCGGGTTGAAAAGCTGATGAACATTGAGCGGGAGATCTATGAATCCTGGACGGATGAAGAGAGAGATCTCTACATGGATTTAAGCAGACGTTTCGTAAAGCAGCTGGAGGCGAAGATGCAGGAGCTGTAAGAAGATAAGCAAGTACCGAATATACAGTTCGTAAAGAGGAGGATTTCAACCTTGCATACGAAGGATGATACAATCAAATCCATTGTCATAAAAAATGTCTGCACCTATTTCAACGCAATCTTTCTGATTCTGGCAATCCTGCTGATCATAACGGGAAATTTTCGAAACCTGACCTTCCTGCCGGTCATCATTGCCAACGTCTGTATCGGTATCTTTCAGCAGATTCGTTCCAAGAAAGTGCTGGACGAGCTGAATCTGCTGGCTGATACCAGATATACGATTCTGCGAAATCAGGAAAAACTGGAACTTACAGCATCGGAGATGCAGAAAGAAGATGTCATCATGCTGGAGGGCGGGCTGCAGATCCCGGCCGATGCAAAGATCATCGAAGGAAAGATCTCGGTCAATGAATCCATGCTGACCGGTGAATCCGATGAGATTGAGAAGAATCCGGGTGATACGCTGATGTCCGGAAGCTTCGTTGTCAACGGAAGCTGTACCGCAAGACTTTCCGCAGTCGGAGAGGATTCTTACATCCAGAAGCTGAATGCAAAGGCAAAGCAGATCAAGGAACATCCCTCCGAGATGATGCAGGATATCAACTTTATCATCAAATTTACGGGTATCGCGATTATTCCGATCGGCTCTCTGCTGATGTACCAGGCAATCAAGCACAACGGTCTGACATTTCGGGCAGCAGTGGAATCCATGGTCGGTGCGGTCATCGGTATGATCCCGGAAGGCATGTATCTGCTGGCGACCGTTGCACTCGCCTTATCCGCGATGCGTCTTGCCATGAACAAGGTCCTGCTGCATGACATGAGAAGTGTGGAGACACTGGCGCGCGTGGACGTGTTATGTGTCGATAAAACAGGCACCCTTACGACCAACGAGATGCATGTTTCGGAAGTGGTCCGCCCCGCACAGACAGAGGAAGCTGCAGGGGATAAGCCGGAGGAGCCGGGGGACACGTACACAAAGCTTCTGGGCTCGTACGTGCATACCATCGGAGACAACAACATCACGGCAAAGGCGCTGCAGGAATATTTCACTGTAAAGGAACAGATGGAGGTTGTCAGCAGTCAGCCGTTTTCCTCCAAAACAAAATATTCGGAGATTACAACAGAGGATGCGACCTATCGCCTCGGCGCGCCGGAATTTGTTCTGGCGGAGGAAGAACTGGAGCAGAATCGAAGTGTTCTCGAAGAGAAGAGCCAGGCAGGTTTCCGAATCATGGCCTTTGCCCGCAAGGACAGTGAGCATTTCGTGCCGCTTCTGTTTGTCGTTCTGTCCAATACGCTCCGTGCAAATGTCAATGAAACGATTGATTATCTGGAGGAGCAGGGTGTCCGGATCATGGTCATCTCCGGTGACAATCCGAAGACGGTTTCCGAGATTGCCGCGATGGCGGGCATCGACAATGCCGACCGCTATATCGATGCATCGACTTTGCAGACGGAAGAGGACTATAAAGAAGCTGTTACGAAATATACGGTTTTCGGTCGTGTCCAGCCGGAGCAGAAGAAATCTCTGGTAAATGCTCTGCAGGCCGGTAAGCAGCGGGTGGCCATGACAGGTGACGGCGTCAATGACATTTAGCAATGAAAGATGCGGACTGTTCGATCGCCATGGGCTCCGGAAGTGATGCGGCAAGACAGGCTGCACAGGTAGTACTTCTCGACGATGATTTCTCACACATGAAGCAGATCATCTCGGAAGGCAGAAGAGACATCAACAACCTGACAAGATCGGCAACACTCTTCCTGTACAAGAACATCTTCTCGATGCTGCTTGCGATCTTTTCAATTTATGCGGTGTTCACCTATCCGCTGAAGCCGTCTCAGATCTCGCTCGTATCGATGTTCAATATCGGCGTCCCGGCATTCTTCCTGGCCCTCGAACCGAATGAGAAGAAGCAGGAGGGAAGATTTATCAAGAATACACTGCTGAAGGCACTGCCGGCATCACTGACATCCTTCTTCTCCATCGCCGGACTGGTTATCTTCTCACAAGTATTCAAAATCAACAACGTGGACGTCGGCGTGGCGAGTACCTACCTGCTGTCTTTTGTCGGCTTCCTGATTCTGTTTAAGATCTGCAGCCCGATGAACCTCTACAGAAAACTGGTGCTGGGCATGTGCTTTATCGGATTTTTTGTCTGTGCCTATTATCTTTCACCACTGTTTTCGATCACAACGATCTCCTCGGAATGCCTGCTGTTCGTTACTGTATTTACCATTGCGGAGGAATCCCTCATGCGGAACTTCACGAAGGTATTTGAGTGGCTCGAAAATGTTGAGTTTATTCCGAAAAAGCTTTCATTCGGTGCGAAGGCTGTGCCGGCTTCCGGGAAACGAAATACAGGCAGCGGCACCGGAAAAGATTGAGTACATTTTCCTGAAAAAATCAAAAAAGTGTTGCACAGACAACAGAAAATAGTCTCAGTCTTTCGTATAATGACGCAGAAAACGAAAAAGAGCACTGCCCTGAAAGGAGCATTCATCATATGGGAAAGAAATTAGACTTAAGCAAGCCGGTTTTCGAGCTGGTACAGGAATATCCGGAACTGACAGATATCTTAAAGGATCTCGGATTTACGGAGATTACAAAGACGGCAATGCTGCACTCGGTTGGCCGTATCACAACGATTCCGAAGGGCGCTAAGATGCGCGGCATCTCCATGATGAAGGTGGTCATGACTCTGATGCGCCACGGCTTTGAACTGACAGGTAAGATGCCGGATTTAAGTGTTATGGGAAATGCAGCCGATGACGCAGAGGCAGCAGTGAAGAATGATGCAGCTGAGAATTCCACCGAGCTTCTGAAATCTTACCTGAAGCGCCTTGGTGCCGGTGAGGATCTGGAGAGTGTCAGAAAAGACTTTGTAGAGCACTTCTCAGAGGTAGAAGCTTCCGAGATTATGAAGGCAGAGCAGGAACTGATGAAGGAAGGCACTCCGATTACGGAGGTGCAGAAGCTCTGCGATGTACACAGTGCGCTGTTCCACGGTGCAACTAAGGAAGAAAAGATTGCCAATGCTGAGAGAGCGGTGGAAGCATCCCTTAAGAAAGAGGCTGCAAACCAGAATGCTGCAGCGCAGGCAGCAGCAGGAAAAGCAAATGCAGTTCATGCAGGCGCTGCCGGTACAATGTCTGCTGCTGATCAGAAAGCTCTCGAAGCTGCCCGCAGACAGCTCGCGGCAGCCGGCAGTGCACCGAATCCGTATCAGCAGAAGCAGGAAGCTGCAAAGAGATTAAGAGAAACAGCCGGTCATCCTCTGGAAAGAATGACAAGAGAAAACGAAAGAATTTCAGCTTATATCAAAGAGATGCAGGATGACATGGAGGCAGGACGCGAGGTCGGCGAGAAGCTTTCCGTACTTCGCCAGCTTGCTATTCACTATGCGGAGAAGGGCGATCTTCTTTATCCGGTTCTGAAAGTTCGTTACGAGATTACCGGACCGTCTGACATCATGTGGACAGTGGATGATGAAATCCGTGATGAGCTCTCTGCTCTGGACAAGAATCAGAATCACGATGAAGAATGGACGGAGAGAGTGCGTCAGGTTCTCAAGAGAGCAGAGGAAATGATCTACAAGGAAGGAAATATTCTCTTCCCGATCTGCGCTGTCAACTTCAGCGAAGAGGAATGGTACGGCATCTATGAGGATGCAAAAGACTATGCGCCTGTATTTGAAGTAGAAAGTATCTGGCCGGAGGCAGAGGCCTATATTGCCGAGAAGAAGAAGCATACAGAGGCAGCGCTCGGAGACGGTGAGGTCGTCATGGGCGGCGGCCACATGACCGTGGCACAGCTGGAGGCAATGCTGAATACACTGCCGATCGAGATCACATTTGTCGATGCAGACAACATCAATCGCTTCTTCAACGAAGGACCGAAGGTCTTCAAGCGTCCGCAGATGGCGATCGACAGAGAGGTCTTCAGCTGCCATCCGCCGAAGATCGAGCCGATGGTACGTGCGATCTTTGATGATTTCAGAAATCACCGCAGAGACAGCGTGCCGGTAT